>NZ_JAMYRV010000034.1:0-72359 GCF_040321555.1 Mesorhizobium sp. M0317
CGCCCGCGGGCTGTGCGCCCCCCGCGCCCCGCCGGCGGCGGTGGGGGTGGCTGGCCCGCGGCCGGCCGGGCGGGGGCGGCCCCCGCCACGGAGTGGATGTCGACCCTTGCGGCGCAAGGCGAGGTGATGTTTGCCCCTATTGCCCTTTCTATGTCCGTCGCGGCGGTTGCCAGGTGGTGGGCCCCCCCCCGCGGCGGGGGGGCGGGCCCGCCCGGCCCCCCCCCCCCGCCCGGCGCGCCCCCCCCCCCCCCCCCCCCCCCCGGGGGGGTGGCGTCGAGGGCGGCCCCCCCCGTCGCGGGCGGCCCCCCCCGGGCGCAGGGAGATACGCCCTATTTCTTGATCACGGCGTTGGCCTTGGCAGCCGCTTCCTTCAAGCCTGCCTCGGGGTCGCCGCCGAGATAGATCTTCTGCATGGCATCCGAGGTGATCTGGGCGACTTCTTCCCAGCCGGGGATGACCGGTGCAAAGCGGGCGTCGGGCAGCAGTGCTGTGAACGCGGCGAGGTCGGCATTGTTGACGTAATAGTCCATCTTGGCCTCTTCCTTGTTCACCGGCAGGAAGCCTTCCCCTTGCGTGAACTTGGCGCGCTGTTCGGTGGTGAACAGGAAGTCGAGCAGCTTCCAGGCCTCATCCTTGTTCTTGGAATTCTTGAACATGATGATGGAATCGGTGACGCCGTACGTGCCGCGCGCGCCGGTCGGTCCGGCGGGGATAGCGGCCACGCCATATTTCAGGTTCGGCGCCTCGTCCTTGATCTGGTTGGACAGGAAGGGCGCGGTGATCATCATGCCGACCTTGCCCTGCTTGAACAGGTTCTGGACGTCCTCGCGGTTGTTGGAGGTGACGCCGGGTTCCGTCAGGCCTTCGTCGATCATCGACTTGTAGAGCTTGGCGGCTTCGAGCGCGCCCGGCGTGCCGAGGCCCGACGTGCCATCCTTGTTGAGAATCTCGGTGCCTTGCGACCACATCGCATAATAGTAATAGACGTCGGTCTCGATCTCCTTGCCCTGCAGGCCGAAGCCGAACGTGCCGGTGCCCAGCGCCTTGATCTTGCGCGCATCCTCCTGCAACTCGGTCCAGGTTGCCGGCGGGTTGGCGATTCCGGCCTTCTCGAACAATTCCTTGTTGTAGTACATGGCGCGCGCCGAGGCCGCGATCGGCAGGCCGTAGGTCTTGCCCTCCATGATCGACGGCGACAGGAAGGTGTCGATGAAGCGATCCTTGAAGTCTGGCTTGATGTAGCCGTCGAGCGGCTCGGCGACATCCTGCTGGACGAAATCGATCAGCCAGCGGGTGCCGATGATCGACAGGTCGGCATTGGTGCCGGCGGTGATGTCGGTGGTCAGCTTCTGCAGCAGCACGTCCCACGGCACAACTTCGAACTTGACGGTGATACCCGGGTTGGCTGCCTCGAATTCCTTTTTCACCGCTTCGAAATACGGGCCGGTCTTGGCGCTGTATTCGGCGACGGTTACGCGCACCTCGCCGGCATCTGCCTGCGCGGCCAGGGCGAGCAGGCTCATTCCGGCCATCAGGCCGACAGTCCATTTTTCAAGCTTCATTCGATCTCTCCCATTTGATTGCGCCTGCGCTCTTGCGGCTTCCAGGCGACCAAGGCTTTATGTGACTTTCCTACATTATCTGGCATTTTACGCCTTGCAAGCAGATTATTCTGTTGCTTAATTACATTTCCTAAAATAGCGTTTCCGACCATCGTAGATCTCGGGGAGGCGCGCAGGGTGGTTTTTGAGGCCGAATTCGCAGGTAAGACTGTCGTGGTGACCGGCGCCGGCGGCGGCCTGGGCTCGGCCATCGTGGCGCTGCTGACCGAACGTGGCGCGCGGGTCGTCGGCTGCGACCAGTCGGAAGACGCGTTGCGCAGCCCGCACCTCGCGTCGCGTCACGTCTTCGACCTCCTCGACCGCCCTTCCATCGAGGCGGCGATACCAGCGATCCTCGAGAAAGATGGCGTTCCCGACATGCTGATCAACAATGCCGGCTGGACGCGCGCAGAGACGCTTGCCGCATTGACACCCGATAAGATTGAGCACGAGCTCGACCTCAATCTGACCGGGGTGATGCTGTTCGCCGATCCACTGATCAAGGCGATGGCCGCGCGCGGTTCGGGCAGCGTCGTCTTCATCTCTTCCGTCAACGCCATCGCCCACTTCGGCAACCCGGCCTATGCCGCAGCCAAGGCCGGCATCAATGCCTATGCCAAATCGGTCGCGGTGGAGCTCGGCCGCAGCGGCCTGCGCGCCAATGTCGTCTGCCCCGGCTCGATCCGCACTGCCGCCTGGGACCATCGCCTGGCCAAGAACCCGGATGTTCTCGGCAAGCTCAAGCGGCTCTATCCGCTCGGCCGCATCGTCGACGCCACGGAAGTGGCCGAAGCGGTGGCTTTCCTTGTTTCGGATCGCGCCTCGGGGATAACCGGCGCGGTGGTGCCGGTCGACGCCGGACTGACCGCCGGCTTCCTGCCCTTCATCGACGACATATTGGGAGCCTGACCATGACCGATGTCGAGTTCCGCGACCTGTCGAAATCCTTCGGACGCCACAAGATCCTCGAAAACATCAGCCTCGACATCAAGAGCGGCGAGTTCGTCGTGCTGGTCGGCCCTTCCGGCTGCGGCAAGTCGACCTTGCTGCGCATGCTGGCCGGGCTGGAGCCGATCACCGCAGGCGACCTCTTGATCGGCGGCGTGCGCGCCAACGATTTGCCGCCGCAACAGCGTAACATCGCGATGGTCTTCCAGTCCTATGCTCTGTTTCCGCACCTGAAAGCGGCCGACAATATCGGCTTTGGTCCCAAGATTCGCGGCGAGAGTCGCACGGCAATCGACGACAAGGTGAAAAAGGCCTCCGGCGTCCTCAACCTGTTCTCCTATCTCGACCGCTATCCCCGGGAGTTGTCGGGCGGCCAGCGCCAGCGCGTCGCCATGGGCCGCGCCATCGTGCGCGAACCCTCGGTGTTCCTGTTCGACGAGCCGCTCAGCAATCTCGACGCGCAATTGCGCGTGCAGATGCGCACCGAGATCAAGGCGCTGCACCAGCGGCTGAAATCGACCATCGTCTACGTCACCCACGACCAGATCGAGGCCATGACCATGGCCGACCGCATCGTGGTGATGGACCGCGGCAAGATCCAGCAGGTCGGCGCACCGCTGGAACTCTACGACCGTCCCGCCAACAAATTCGTCGCCTCCTTCATCGGCTCGCCGTCGATGAGTTTTGTCTCCGGCGCCCTGAAGACGACGCCCGAGAAAAGCTGGTTCGAATCGGCCGGCGGAGGGCGACTGGCGCTCGGCAGCAAGACGGTGCCGGCTGGCAGCACGGTCGAGGCCGGCATACGGCCCGAACACTTCGTCATCGGCGAGGCTGTCGACGCGATGGCGATCAAGGTCGATGTCGTCGAGCCGACCGGCTCGGAAACCCATGTCTATGGCGCGATCGGTGCCGACACGGTACGCGCCGTGTTCCGCGACCGGGTTCAGGTCAAGCCCGGCGAAATGCTGCCGGTCTCCGTCGCGCCGGGCAACATTCATCTGTTCGACACGGCAACAGGCCTGCCGCTATGAAGGCAGCGCTATGAAGACGAAACCTCTGAAATGAAAACGCCGGCCGACATCATCACGCGGCTGCAACTGATGTCGCAGGACGGCACCAAATCGGACCGCCGCCTGGCCGGCCTCGTGCTGACCGATCTCGACTTCGCCTCCAAGGCGGCAATCTCCGAGATTGCCGCGCGCGTCGGCGTCAGCGAGCCGACGGTCACCCGTTTCTGCCGCAATCTCGGCTGCGAGGGTCTGCGCGATTTCAAATTCTACCTGGCGCAGGCGATCGCCATTGGCGGCCAGTATCTGTCGCCCGAACCGCTGAACCGGGACGCGCGCGAGCAGCGCATTGCGTCGGCCATCACCGAAGCGGCAATCGCCGCCATCCAGCACGCCAGCGAAAACCTCGACATGAAGACGCTGGTGGGCGTGGCCGCGCGCATCGTCAGTTCGGGCAATGTGCTGTGCATCGGCTCCGGCGGCATTTCCTCGATGATGGCGACCGAGATGCAGAACCGGCTGTTTAGGCTGGGCGTGCCGGTGCTGGCGCAGATCGACGGGCAGTTGCAGCGCATGTATGCCGCGGTCGCTACGTCGGAGACGACGTTGATCGCGTTCTCGGTGTCCGGCTATGCGCGATCGGTCATCGACGCCGTGCAGGTGGCCCAGCAATATGGCGCCACCACCATCGCCATAACCCCGCCGGAATCAGCGCTCGCCAAGGCCGCCGATACCGTCATCCAGTTCCAGTCGCTGGAGGACGGCAACATCTACAAGCCGACCTCGTCGCGCTATGCTCTGCTGTCGATCGTCGACATGATCGTCACCTCCGTGGCCGAGACGCGCGGACCCAGGGTTCTCGAAAACCTGCGCCGCATCAAGCAGAGCGTGAACACGCTGAAGGTCGACGATCCAAAGTTGCCGCTGGGGGATTGAGGACTAACGGCCGAGCGCTTTGATGCTCGTCACCAGCGCCGCCGGATCGCCATTCACGCGTAGCGTCTTCAAGCGAGCGGTAGCGCCAGCAACGACCGACACCGCCGATGCCGGAACGCCCAGCGCCTTGGCCACCAGCCGTTCCAGCGCCGCATTGGCCGCGCCATTCTCCGGCACGGCGCGCACGCGCGCCTTCAAATGGCTGCGCGCGTCGGCCGTCGTCTCCACGCCTCCGAGCCTGTCCACGGAAGACTTCGGCGTCAGCCGGATAAACAGGTCGATGCCGTCAGCGCGCAAGCGGAATGGCGCGCTCATGCCATCGTCGGGTTCACAGGACCAGCGGCGCTATCGTGGTGAGAATGAGCTGCCTGAGGAAGAACAGGAGCAGAAGCAGGATGATCGGCGAGATGTCGACGCCGCCGAGGTCGGGCATAAATCGACGGATCGGCCGCAGCGCCGGCTCGGTCAGCCGGTAGAGCATGTTGCCGATGCTGCCGACAAATTGATTGCGCGAGTTGACGACGTTGAACGCATAGAGCCAGGAGAAGATCGCCGAGGCGATGATGACCCACCAGTACAGGTCCAGCGCCATGACGATTGTTTGAATGAGGGCGAGCATGCCGGTCTCCGATTGTTGCCGACATGTAGCCATTGCGCGCGAAACCGGCAAGGGCCGGTCGCCTACAAGCATCGGGCACAAGGGAATTCGGCAAAACCCCGCCTTGACAGGAAACCGCAGCCTTCGATAAATGCGCCATCCGCTGGACGGGGCTGTAGCTCAGCTGGGAGAGCGCGTCGTTCGCAATGACGAGGTCAGGAGTTCGATCCTCCTCAGCTCCACCAGCGGAATTTTCCTGCCTGTCGACACATCTAAGTTCCGAGACGTCTCGTCAAAGCCCCGCCTTCGCTGCGAGATAGGGCGCCAGGGCAAGCGAGTAGCTGGCGGTCAGATGATGACTGTCCCGCCAGACGATGATGTTGCCGACAACTGCCGGGCATAGTTGCGGCCCGCAAATGGCATCGAGCATATCGATGGCGCGCACATTTTTCTGTCCTTCCGCGGCCAGCGCCAACACGTTGCTCCGCTCAATATCGCTCAGTTTGGTGACGCATTTCGTTGGGGTCGAACTCAGGCATTCGCCCGGGTCGAATTTCATATAGGGCGTGTTGCGGATGGCAACGATTTGCGAGCCGGCGTCCGTCAGCCCGCCCCAGAGACTTCGCAGCCCCTCGATCATCACGTCTTGCTGAACCGCTCCGTAATTGGACTGGCTGGTGAAGATCAGATCCGGTTTCAGCTTTAGGATCTCGGCCAGCACCTTTTCGTGCCACTGCGCGCATAAGACGTTGGGTTTGCCATCCGCCGTGATGGCCACGCGGGTGAATGGGCAGGCGGATTTTGTAAAGGTAACCAGTTTGAAGTTGCGGTCCTTTGCGATCTTGTCCAGTGCCGGCACCCACTGGGCTGCATGAGAATCTCCCACCAGAACCATTGTTTTCGCACCCGTGGGATCGCCTAGAGAGCATCGTTTGGGCTCCGAGCTTTCCTCCTGGTGGCACTTCCTTGCATACACGACCGGCACGTCCCGCCTCAGCCGGGCCAGCGGCGGCAGAAGGTTCACACCGTCCGGGACCACGGCGCCGGAGACGAGAGCGGCGGGCCCAGGGTAGGAAGGCGTGCCGATCAGCGCGGTGTCGATGCGTTCGGTCTTCAGAAAGAGCAGCAGGCTGCCGGATGCGGCCACGCATGTGAGAACCGCCGCGGTGCCGTATCCCAGCGGCTTCCACCAGGCGCCGCCCCGAGCTTGCCGGTAGCGCTGCTCAACATATCGATAGGACAGATCCGATAGAAGCAGGGTCGCCGCAATCAGGCCGAAACCGCCGGCAAGGGTCAGCGAATGACCCTGCGCCTGGGAGATGGTGATCAGCGGCCAATGCCATAGATAGACCGAGTAGGAGCGATCGCCGATGAAACGAAGTGGCAACGAATCGAGCCCACGAAACCGGCCGACTTCAACCTCGCCAGCCAGGATGACCAGCACTGTGGCCAAGGTCGGCAACAACGCACTGACGCCGGGAAATGGAGTTGCAGCGGAAAACAGCAAGGCGGACGCAACGATGCCCAGGATGCCGGCGATCGCCAGCCACTGTCTAGTGAGTGCCGCCAGTCGAAACTGGTGTTCGGTCAGCACCAGCAGACCACCCAGCGCCAATTCCCACAGGCGGGTATGGCTGACGAAATAGGCCTGGGCCGGATCCGTCGCCGTCAAAACGACAGAGGCAACAAGTGATGCCGCGAAAATGAGCGACAACGCCCCGATCAAGCAGGCCCTCAGCGGAAGGTCACGGCGGCGCGCCAGCCAGATCACGCCGATCATCACCAACGGCCAGGCGATGTAGAACTGCTCTTCGATGGAAAGCGACCAGTAGTGTTGCACCGGGCTCGGCAAGGTGTCGGCCTCGAGATAGCTGACCGCAATCGAGGCCAGCCGCCAGTTCTCGACATAAAGAGCGCTCGCCACGATCTGGTTGCCTATTTCCTCCCAGCGCGCCTTTGAGATGAAAAGCAGCGTGCCCAGCAATGCCACCAGCAGCACCAGGGTTGCTGCCGGCAACAACCGTCGCACCCGTCGCGAGTAGAATTCGATCAGTGAAATCCGGCCGCCGCGCAGCGCCATCTGCGCCAGCAGGCCCGTGATCAGATAGCCAGAGATGACGAAAAAGACGTCGACGCCGACATATCCGCCAGGCAGCACATCCGGCCATATGTGATAGACCACGACAAGCGCGACCGCCAAGCCGCGCAGCCCCTGTATTTCGGGTCGAAACCGACGGTTCTGATCGATTGTCACCGGATATCCCCAACAGTCTCAGCCGGCCTGGATCAACCGGCCAGTCCCCGCCACGATCTTCATAAGGGCAGAGTGCCGTGAAGCAAGAGCCGATCGCAGCAGCTCATTCTCTTTCCGCCTTCAGCCCGCTTACCAGCGTGTCGACGAAACCCAGCAGCTCACTTTCGAGATCGGTGGACGCCAGGCCAATGAAACGGTCTTCGAGCGAGATGGTGACGATCCCATGCACGGCGGAGAACAGCGTGCGCGCGCGGGCCAAAAGCTCCGGCGTTGCCGCCGCCGGGAGCAGCTGGGCCAGCGGCTCGACCAGATGCTGGATCAGCACGGCATGTTCGGCCAGATGCCATCCGGGCACCGCCACGCCTGGCGCCATGCGATGCTCGAACAGCGCCTTCCACGCCATGCGATTGCCGCGGGCGAAGCCGAGATAGGCCTTGGCCAGTGCCTTCAGCTTGGCCCTTGGCTCGGCGGCGGCGGTCGCCTCTTGTTCCAACGCCGCCCCAAGTCTTGCCAGCGTGATCGAATTGACATGCAGGATGAGCTCGTCCAGGTCGGCGAAGGCGGTGTAGAGCGCGCCCAGCGCGCAGCCGGCATCGGCCGTGATGTCGCGCGCACGCAGACCGGCGAGCCCCGAGGACTGGATGCGCGCTTGCGCGGCCTCGATCAGCCTGCCTTTGAGGTCCTCGCGTTTGGCGTCCCGTTTTGCGGTCATTAACCTTCTCTTATGCGCAATCATGAACACCGTTCATTTTCTCCTTGAACGCCGTTCACAATGTGCTACTTTGCCTCATGAACAACGTTCATAGAGGAGAAACGGAAATGTTGAAACAGTTTTTTGCTCTCGTTCGCGGCCGAAGCTACGAAGCCGCCGAGGCGGTCGTCGACCGCAACGCGCTGATAATCCTGCGCCAGCAGATCCGCGATTGCGCCGACGCTATCGCGGCCGCCCGCCGGGCGGTTGCAATTGCCATCGCCCAGAATGAACAGGAAGTCGCGCAGTACAAGAAGCTTGTCCTCCGCATCGACGATTTGGAGAAGCGCACGATCGCCGCGATCGAGCAGGGACAGAATGAACTGGCCCGCGAAGCCGCCGAAACCATCGCCATGCTGGAAGCCGAACGCGACGCCTCCGCCGAGGCGCAGAAAAGCTTCGGCACCGAGATCGAGCGTCTCAAGCGGATCATCCGCGTCTCCGAAATGCGCCTGCGCGAATTGCAGCGCGGCCAGCGCATCGTTGCCGCGGTCGACTCGACCCAGCGCCTGCGAGAAAGCGCGCCCGGCTCCAGCCTGTCGGCGCTCAGGGACGCCGAGGAGACGCTGCTGCGCCTGCGCACCAGGCAAAAGCAGATCGACGCCACCGCGGCCGCCATGGCCGAGATGGAACAGTCGGGCGATCCTGCCGCGGTCTCAGAGAAGCTTGCGGCCGCCGGCTGCGGCGCGCCGCTGAGAAGCAGCGCCGACGCCGTGCTCGAACGGCTCACGAAGACCATGACCAAGCCGGCCTGATCGTACCCGGCCTGATTGTATCCAGTCTGATTGTATCCGGCCTGATTGTATCCAGCCTGAAACAGACCCACGCCCAACCAACCTAACCTTGAAACGAAAGGACCATATCGATGACCCCGAACACCTATTCCCCCAAGGACTCAAGCGCCTGGAAGACCTTCACCATGGCCAGTTTCGCCGTTGCCGCCACGATGATGGCCGGCGGCATCTACTTCATGGAGGCGAGCTTCGCCGCCAAGGGGTTTTATGCGATGGCCGCCATCATGCTCGTGCACACCTCGATCACCATCACCAAGACGCTGCGCGACTCGGAAGAGGCAAGCCGCTTCATCAACCGGCTGGAAGACGCCAAGACCGAGAAGTTGCTGATGGAAGTCAGCCGCAGTAACGAAGTGTAACCGGGTTCCCGCTAAACAAGGCTCAACGCGCAAGACCGCTGATCAATCCAGCCAGGATTTTAATCGGTCATGCCCAATGGAAGTCGCCGCTATGGAAATCGCCCCGATCAACCGACCGACAGCTCATCTGATGACGTCCAGGCGCTTTGCGCCCTTGTTCTGGACGCAGTTCCTGTCCGCCTTCAACGATAATTTCCTCAAGAACACGCTGGTGTTCCTTATTCTGTTCACGCTGGCGGCGGACCAGGCGGCATCACTGGTCACCTTGGCGGGCGCCGTCTTCATGGCCCCCTTCCTGCTCCTGTCGGCGCTCGGCGGCGAGCTCGCCGACCGCTTCGACAAGGCTCTCATAGCCAAGCGTCTGAAATTCGCCGAGATCGCGGCGGCGGGTGTCTCCGTCGTCGGCATCGCCCTGTCGTCCATTCCCGTGCTGATGACGGCGCTGTTGATGTTCGGCGTTATCTCGGCGCTGTTCGGACCGATCAAATACGGAATCCTGCCCGATCACCTCGAACGCAAGGAACTGCCCAAGGCCAACGCCTGGATCGAGTCAGCCACGTTTGCCGCGATTCTCGGCGGCACCATAGCCGGCGGCGTCGTTTCCGCCGATGGTATCGGCGTCGCGGTGTTCGGACCGATCATGATGGCGCTCGCCGTCGGTTGCTGGCTCGTCAGCCGCTATATCCCGTCCACCGGTTCGGCGGCGCCCGACCTTGTCATCGACAAGAACATCTTCCGCTCGACCTGGCGCCAGGTCACCGAATTGCGCACCGACACGCGCATCTGGCGCGCCGGCCTGATGACGTCTTGGTTCTGGCTGATCGGCGCCATCGTGCTCTCGCTCCTGCCGGTGCTGATCAAGGATTCGCTCGGCGGCAACGAAATGGCCGTCACCGTCTACCTCGCCGTGTTCGCCGTCTCGATCGCCATCGGTTCGGCCATCGCCGCCTGGATGTCGCAGGGCCGCATCGTGCTGTTGCCGGCACCGGTCGGCACGGCGCTGCTCGCCCTGTTCGGCCTGCATCTCGCCTGGACCATCTCCGGCATGACGCCGTCGCCCCAGGCGGAAACCCTTGGCGCATTCTTCGCCGGCCCAAACACGATCCGCGTCGCCATCGACCTCGCCGGCATGGCCATTGCAGCCGCTTTCCTGGTGGTGCCGACCTTCGCCGCCGTGCAGGCCTGGTCGCCCGAAGCGCGGCGCGCCCGGGTCGTCGCCGCCGTCAGTATCGTCAATGCCGGCTTCATGACTGGCGGCGGCATCATCATGGCCCTGATCCAGACGAAGGTCTCGACCGGCGGCATCCTGTTCGGCCTCGTCGCGGCCAATGCGATTGCCGCATGGCTGATGCTGAAATATTTGCCGACGAACCCCTTCCGTGACTTCGTCTCCATCCTGTTCCGCGCTTTCCTGCGCCTCGAAGTCGAGGGCATGGAAAACCTCAAGGCGGCCGGCAAGGCGCCGATCCTGGCGCTCAACCATGTCAGCTTCCTCGACGGTCCGCTCGCCTTGACGCTGACCGATGAGGAACCGGTCTTCGCCATCGACTACACCATTGCCCAGGCTTGGTGGATGAAGCCGTTCATGAAACTTGCCCGCGCTTTGCCGCTCAACCCGGCCAAGCCGATGTCGACCCGCACGCTGATCAAGATCGTGCAGGGCGGCGACCCGCTGGTGATCTTCCCGGAGGGACGCATCACCGTGACCGGCGGCCTGATGAAGGTCTATGACGGCGCCGCCATGGTTGCCGACAAGACCGGCTCGATGGTTGTGCCGGTGCGCATCGACGGGCTGGAGAAGACCTACTTCTCGCGGCTGAGCTCGCAGCATGTGCGCCGCCGCCTGTTCCCGAAGGTCAAGGTGACTATTCTGGAACCGGTCAAGCTCGAGGTGCCGCAGGAGCTGAAGGGCCGCAAGCGCCGCGCCGCGGCGGGTTCCGCGCTCTACCAGGTGATGTCGGATCTCGTTTTCCGCACCCAGGACATCGACAAGACCGTACTGGAAAAGATCATCGAGACGGCGAACGAACGCGGCATGAAACAGCTCGCAGTTCAGGATCCGGTCACCGGTTCTCTCAGCTACAGCAAGCTGCTCACGGCTGCCGCCGTGCTTGGTGAGAAGTTCCAGACCCTTTATGCCGACCAGCAGACGCTGGGCATCATGCTGCCCAACGCCAACGGCTCTTGCGCGACACTGCTCGGCGTCATGTCCGCCGGCAAGGTTCCGGCGATGATGAACTTCACCGCAGGTGCTGCCAATATTCTGTCCGCCTGCAAGGCCGCCGAAGTCCGCACCGTGCTGACGTCCCGCGCGTTCGTCGAACAGGCAAAGCTCGGCGTTGTAGTCGAGGAACTCGGTCGCTCGGTCGACATCGTGTGGCTCGACGATCTCAGAAAGACCATCAGTCTCAAGGATAAGCTGCTCGGCTTGCTGCGCAAGTCGACGCCGCGCGCGAAACGCAAGCCCGGCGACGCGGCGGTGATCCTGTTCACCTCGGGTTCGGAAGGTACGCCGAAGGGCGTCGTTCTGACGCACCGCAACATCCTGGCCAACGCCGCCCAGGCGGCGTCGCGTATCGACTTCCATTCGGGCGACAAGGTGTTCAACGTGCTGCCGATCTTCCACTCCTTCGGCATGACCGCGGGCACGGTGCTGCCGTTGATCTCCGGCGTGCCGGTCTATTTCTACCCCTCGCCGCTGCACTACCGCCTCGTGCCGGAACTGATCTACGGCTCGAACGCGACGATCATCTTCGGCACCGACACCTTCCTCTCCGGCTACGCGCGCACCGCGCACCCCTACGACTTCCGCTCGATACGCTACTGTTTTGCCGGCGCGGAACCGGTCAAGACAGCGACGCGCATGACGTATATGGAGAAGTTCGGCCTACGCATCCTCGAGGGCTACGGCGTCACCGAGACGGCGCCGGTGATCTCCATCAACACGCCGATGTACAATCGCTCTGGAACCGTCGGCAAGATCATGCCCGGCATGGAATACCGCCTCGATCCGGTCCCCGGCGTCGACGAAGGCGGCCGGCTGTTCGTGCGCGGCCCCAATGTCATGGCCGGTTATCTCCGGGCCGAGAAGCCCGGCGTGCTCGAACCGCTGGAGGACGGCTGGCATGATACGGGCGACGTCGTCGCTATCGACGAAGGCGGCTTCATCACCATTCGCGGCCGCGCCAAGCGCTTCGCCAAGATCGGCGGCGAGATGATCTCGCTCGCCGCTGTCGAAGCGCTGGCCGGCGAATTGTGGAAGGGCTCGCTGTCGGCGGTCGCCACGGTGCCCGACGCGCGCAAGGGCGAAAAGCTGATCCTCATCACTGAGGCATCCGGCGCCACACGAGCGGAATTCCTCGCCTACGCCAAGGCCAACGGCGCCATGGACCTGATGGTCCCGGCCGAAGTGCGGGTGGTCTCAAAGGTACCGGTCCTTGGCTCCGGCAAGCTCGACTTCGCCGCCGTGACAAAAATGGTGCGCGACGAAGAGGCCTTGAAGACCAAGGCCGCCTGACCCGGCTACGGCAACGGGCCGACGCAAGAGCCGGCCCGTTCAGTATGATCAACCCTTCGCATGCCGCTGCGAGATCAGCATCGCCATGCGCTGGACTGCCCGCAGCTCCATTTCCACGCCCGGCGACGATGCCAGCGCCGGCATGTTGAGCGCCACCACGGTCAACGGCTCGAGCGTCGCCAGCAGCACATGGGTCGCCTCAAATTTCTCGAACAGCCAGGCCAGCTGCTCGCGTATATCCTGGTCGACTGGCGCCCCCGGCTGCGTATCGGCGAGCGAGCGCACGGGCTCCTGCTCTAGTGCACGGGCCAGCACCTTCAGGTCGAAATCACCGAGGTCGGCTGCCGGCAGGATCAGCGCACCGTCGACAAGAATATGGCTCTGCAGGCCGCGCAGGAAGCGCGCCGAATCGGTGAGGTCGCCCTCGGCCATATGCTTCAGCAACGAGTCGCGGCGCTTCTCCGCGGTGAGGCTGACGCTGTCATTGTAGATGACTGCCAGCAGCGTCGCCGACAGCACGATCACCACGCCCTGCACACTGCCGCGCCAGCCGAGATCGTCGATGCCGCCCAGCGCCAGCCCGGCGAAAACCGAGCTCAGCGTAATCACGGTAAAGGCGCCGATCGTGTCGCGATGGCCGAGGCTCGCGCGTCCAAGGCCGATCGTCAGCCAACACAGGAACAGGATGGCGATGCCGCCAAGCCGAACCGGCACTTCGAACAGGCCGGGCCGGTAGTCGGTGACCATGAACGGAATGATCAACAGCAGCGACAGCGCCATGCGCTCGACCGTGCGGTTTTCGGCCGCCGACAGGCTGTCGCGATCGCGCGTCATCACCAGCCAGCCGATGGCGAGAAAACCTCCGAACTGGAAGGCAAGTAGTACCGCCATCCGCCATGGCTCGGCAAAGCGTTCCGGGATCGGCGCCAGCAGTAGAAACAGCAGGGCGCCGCCGGCGGCAAAGAACTTTAGCGCAAACGGCGCATGCCGGCGCAACAGCCCCTCGGTCAGCAGCAGTGCGGCCAGCGGCAGCAGGCCCGCCGCCGCGATGGTGACGAAGCGGAAGAGTGCGAGGCCGGTAGTCCAGTCGAGGATGCGGCAGGCGAGCAGAACCGTCAGCACCCGCAAACCGAACAGAAAACGCCGCGACAGCGGATCGCCGGTGTCGCGCCCGCCGACGACCGATATCACGATCAGCAGCCCGAACAGCGCCGCCAGCGAGGTGATGGTGTCGGCCACGAGCGTGTCGTCGAGGTTCATCGGTCAGCGCCCATCAGCTCACACCCAGGCATCATCACGGATGAAGCCATCAGCGTGTCCATGGTCTCAGCACATTCCATTGGCGGCTGCTATCCGCCCAGTGTACCACCGGCAAAACCAGCCGCTGCAGCGTGGCCGCCGCACCTGCTACCACAAGGGCGGCAAGCGAGCCGCGCGGAACCGCGTCGGCGAGATAGGTGCGCGCCGACTGAAAGCTCATCTGTCCGATCTGCAGCACATCATCGCCGCGCGTGTAGTCGAGTTCCTTGCGGCAGAACTCGTTAAAGGTCTCGACGCGGTGCTTGGCCGCCTCGTCGAAGGTCTTCTTCAGATCGTCCGATCCGCCCGTATAGGCGTTGGTGATGACGAAGCGCTCTTCGTCGAAACCAGCTTCGGGGCCGACACCGAAGACATGGCGATGGCGCGCCATGATCTGCCGCGCCAGAAGCACATGGGTAAGCGAGCGGCGCGCGCCGGCATGCGGTCCTGGGAACACATTGCTGAACGCCTCCGCGACCATGCCGACGACAGCGGGTACCTGGGTGACATTGGAAATCCAGATCGGCCGCAGTTGATTGCGCAAAAACATCAGGAAGCAGGTCAGGCCGTAGAGGATCCAGCTCAGCCCGCGGCTGCGCTCGTCGGGATCGATCATGACCAAACCGAGGTGCAAGACTTCATAGGGCTTGCCGGCGAGCGATATCTCCATCAGCGCCAGCGAGTTGAAGGCGATCGGCTGCCGGTCGCTGCGCCGGTAGACAATGGTGATGATGGAATGTTCCAGCCGGCTGCGGTCGCCGGAAAACACGCCATAGGTCAGGCTGCCGAACTTCAGTGTCTTGGACGCTACCAGCCGCAGATCGCTGCTCAGCTGCTCCAGTTCGGCAGCCTTCATCCAGCGCCCGGGCCGCTCCACGACGCGCGTCTCGTAGTCGGCGGATACGCGCATGCGCACATCCATGAACCGACCCGGCAGCAGCTGCAGAACCGCCTTGAGCACTATTTTTCCCCGTGGCAAGAACGCCGACCGTATAGTGGCCGCCGTCCACCTAAGACGCGGTAAACCCGAGACGGCAGTTCTTGGTTGTACTCAACTAAGTAAAAGAACAGCTGCCAGCCAGTGCGGGCTCAGCTTTCCGCAGCAACCAGATGGCCGCCGCCGACATCGTTCAGCGCCAGCTTCAGCGGCGCCTCCCCGATCCTGCGGGTGGCGCTCGGGATTTCCTGGTCGAGGCGCGCGAAGCGCGTTCTGCGCTGCGCCGGATCGGGCACCGGCACCGCTTCGATCAGCCGCCTCGTATAGGGATGGAGCGGGTTGGAAAACACCTGGTCGCGCGTGCCCATCTCGACGATCTGGCCGAGATACATGACGGCAACGCGGTCGGAAATGTTCTCGACCACCGCCATGTCGTGCGAGATGAAGAGATAGGCGACGCCGAATTCGCGCTGCAATTCCTTCAGGAGATCGAGCACGCGCGCCTGCACCGAGACGTCGAGCGCCGAGACGCTTTCGTCGGCGATGATCAGTTTTGGTCGTAGCGCCAGCGCTCGGGCGATGCAGCCGCGCTGGCGCTGGCCCCCGGAGAATTCGTGCGGGTAAAGCTCCATCTGGTCGGCCGACAGGCCGACACGCTCGAACAGCGCCCCCACTCGTTCGCGGCGCTCGTCCTTGGAGGCGATGCCATGAATCACCAGCGGCTCGGCGACGAGCTCGCCGACGCGCATGCGCGGATCGAGCGAAGCGAAGGGATCCTGGAAAATCATCTGGACGTCACGGCGCACCGCCTTGCGCTCGTCGCGGCCAAGACCGGAGAGATTGCGCCCGCCAATGACGATGTCGCCGCTATACGGCGCCAGTCCGGCCAGCGCCTTGGCCGTCGTCGACTTGCCGCAGCCGGATTCGCCGACCAGAGCGAGCGTTTCGTTGGGCGCGATCGAGAAGCTGACGCCCTCGACGGCATGGACGCGGCGGGTGACCTGGCCAAAGATGCCGCCACGCAGATCGAAGCGGACATGCAGGTCGTTGACCTCGGCGACATTGGCCGGCTTCAAGACGTCAATCGCATCCCTGGATTTCTGTCGACCGACACCACGGCCGATGCGCGGCACGGCAGCCAGCAGTTCGCGCGTATAGTCGGCCTGCGGCTGGACAAAAATATCCGATGTCGTGCCTTCTTCGACCATGCGGCCGTCGCGCATGACGATGACCCGGTCGGCCATTTCGGCAACCACGCCCATATCGTGGGTGATCAGGATGACGCTGGTGCCATGCTGGCGCTGCAGGTCGCGCAACAGCTCCAGCACTTCGCCTTGCACGGTGACGTCGAGCGCCGTCGTCGGCTCATCGGCGATCAGCACGTCGGGCTCGAGCGCCAGCGCCATGGCGATCATCACCCGCTGGCGCATGCCGCCGGAGAGTTCGTGCGGAAACTGCTTTAGCCGGCTTTCCGCCTCCGAAATGCGCACCGCCTTCAACGCCTCGATCGCGCGCTGGCGGGCTTGCGCCGACGACAGGCTGGTATGCGCTTCGATGGATTCGGTCAGTTGCCGGCCGATCGACAGCACCGGATTGAGCGAGGTCATCGGCTCCTGGAAGATCATGGCGATGCGGTCGCCGCGAATGCGCCGCATCTGGCGTTCGTCGAGGGTTGCTAGGTCGGTGTCGCCCCGATTCCCATCCCGAAGACGGATCATGCCTGACGATATGCGCGCCGCCGGCTGCGGCAAAAGCTGCATGATCGCCAGCGCGGTCATCGACTTGCCGGAGCCGGATTCGCCGGCAATGCAGAGCGTCTCGCCGCGCGCCAGCGTCAGCGACAGGTTGGAGACTACATTGCGCTCGCCGTCCTCGCCGCGCACGCTGACGGAGAGGTTGGCGATGGAGAGGACGGGGGTGTCGGCGAGGGTCATTGTGGGTGGAGCCCTGCGACGGATTGGTTCCGTCGCACCATTCGCACAAACCTTGGCGCTGACCCCCACCCGGACGTCCGGTCCGACCTCCCCACAAGGGGGAGGTAGGGCGGCAGCGCTTTACCCTCCGCCTTGTGGGGAGGGTCGCTGCGAAGCAGCGGGGTGGGGGTGCAGCGCCGACCTGACATCATTCAAACACGCAACGCGGAAAATAGAACGACACCACCCAGTTCGGCATGTCGACGATCTCGCTGATGCGCAGATCACCACACACCGAGGCCAGCATATAGGCCTCGACCGGATCGATCTGGTAACGCCCAGCGAGCAGATCGACCATCTGCGCCACCGCCTCCTTGGCGCCGGTCATCAGGTCCGGCCCGATACCCGTCGTCACCTCATAGCCCTTGGCGTCGAGATGGCGCGTCACCGGACCGGCGGTGGTGAAGCGCGGCGTCTTCAGCCTGGCGTCCTTGACAAGGTCGAGCTTGAGCACGACGTCCATCGGGCTCTCGATCGCCGTGCCGCAGACCTCGCCATCGCCTTGTGCGGCGTGCGTATCGCCGACCGAGAACAGCGCGCCGGCCACCTCAACCGGCAGATAGAGCGTCGTGCCGGCAGCGAGATCGCGGATGTCGAGATTGCCGCCGACCCGCCGTGGCGGCACCACCGAGTGAAGCCCCATCTCAGCCGGCGCATTGCCGATGGTGCCGGCGAACGGCTTCAGTGGTACGCGCGCGTTTTTCCCGAACAGCGCCGGTTCGAGCGCGGCTGCATCGTATTTCCAGATGTTCAGCGCCGGTTCCGTGAAGTCATCGGCGAGCAGGCCGAAACCGGGAATGTTCGCCGTCCAACCGAAGCCGGACGGTTTGAACATCTCGATCGTCACCTTGAGCGCGTCACCCGGCTCGGCGCCCTCGACGAAGATCGGCCCGGTCACCGGGTTGACCCCGGCGAAGTCGAGCTTGACGATTTCGGCGACCGTGCTGTCGGCGTTCAGCTGGCCGCCGGCGGCATCGAGGCACTGGAACTCGATGGTCGCGCCGGGCGCCACCCGCTCGGCCGGGACAAAGGAATTGTCCCAGCCGAAATGGTGATGGCGCCCATGGATGGTGTAGTCGCAGCTATTGCACATCTTTTACGTACACATTGTCATAGTTGATCGGGATATGGACCGGGTCGACATAGAGGTTGTCGGCGCCGCCCATTCGGGCGGATTTCATGGTGAAGCGCTGTTCGTTGAAGACCGGCGCCCAGGGCGCGTCTTCCATCACCTTGTCGTAGATGGCGCTCCACATCTTGTCGCGTTCGCCGGCCTTTGCCGGGTCGACCACAGAATCCGCCTCGGCCGCCTTGGCGTCGAGGTCCTTATTGCAGTACCACGACCAGTTCCAGCCGCCCGGCACCGCGCCGGCGCAGCCGAGGATCGGGCCGTAGAAATTCGACGGATCGGGGAAGTCGGCGATCCAGGCCATGCCGCCCGACCAGATCATCGGCGCGCCGGCCTTGTCACCGCCGGCGGCGATGACATTGGCCTGCGCCAGCGACTGGATGCTGGCCTTGATGCCGATGGCCGCCAGGTCCTGCTGGATCGCCTGGGCAATGCGCGGGTTGGGATCGGTGTTCATGGCGAACAGCTGCGTGTCGAAACCATCGGGATGACCGGCCTCGGCCAGCAGCGCCTTGGCCTTGGCTACGTCATAGGGATAACCTTTGTATTCCTTGTCGTAGCCCGGCATCGACGGCGGCAGCGGCTGGTTGGCCGGCACGGCGCGGCCGTTGATGATCTGGATGATGCGCGCCTTGTTGAGCGCCATGTTGACGGCCTGACGCACCTTCACATTGTCGAACGGCGCCATGGTGGTGTTCATGGTGACGTAGCCGGTGTGCAGCTGACCGCCTTCGACGACGCGCGCCTTCTGCTCGGGATCGGCCATCACCTCCTGGAATTTTGCCGGCGGAATGCCGTCGCCGGGCACATCGATCTCGCCCTTCTGCAAGCGCAGCAGCGCCACGATCGGTTCCTGGCCGATCTCGAAGGTGATCTTGTCGAGATGCGGCAGGCCCTTGTGCCAGTAATCCGCATTGCGCTCGAAGACGATGCGTTGGCCGAGTGTCCACTCGGCGAGCTTGAAGGCGCCGGTGCCCACCGGATGCTTGCCGAAATCGGCGCCATATTTCTCGACCTCTTCCTTCGGCACGACATGGGCGAAATTGATGGCCATGACATGCAGGAAGGTGGCGTCGGGCCGGGTCAGCTCGAACTTCACCGTGTAGGGATCGACGACGGTGACGCCGGAAAGGCCTTCGGCCTTGCCGGCAGCGACATCGTCATAGCCCTTGATCGAGCCGAAGAAGCCGGCGCCGGGGCTCTGCGTCTTCGGATTGGTGACGCGGTCGAGCGAATATTTCACGTCGTCGGCCGTCATCTCGCGGCCATTGTGGAATTTCACGCCATGGCGCAGCTTGAAGGTAAAGGTCTGGCCGTCGGGCGAAATCTCGTAGCTTTCTGCCAGATCGGGTTTCAGGTTGGTGGTGCCTGGCTCGTAATCCATCAGCCCATCGAACAGGCTCTTGATCATCGACCAGTTCTGCCAGTCATAGCCGATCGCCGGATCGAGGGTCGCAACATCGTCCTTGTAGGTGATGGTCATGGCGCCGCCTTGCTTGGCGTTGGGATCGACCGTGTCTTCGGCGCGGACGCTTGTCATGCCGAGCATGAGGGCCAAGGCGGATGCCGCGACTGTGGATGCGAGAAACTTTTTCATTGTTGTGTTCCCTTTCTCTGTTTCATTTTCATCTGAGCTTGATGCGGGGATCGATGAACGGCGCGATGATGTCGGCGAGCAGATTGCCGAGCACGATGGCGAAGGCCGACACCAGCGTGACGCCCATGATGATCGGAATGTCGACGCGCTGGATCGCCTGCCACGCCAGCTGACCGATGCCGGGCCAGCCGAACACGCTTTCGACGACGACGATGCCGCCCATGAAGATGCCGATGTCGATGCCGATCATGGCGATGACCGGCAGGATGGCATTCGGCAGTGCGTGGCGGAATATGATGGCGCTGCGCGCCAGGCCCTTGGCCCGCGCCGTGCGGACATAATCCTGGCGCAGGACGTCTATCATCGACGAGCGCATCATGCGCGCATACCAGCCGGCGCCGAGTACGCCCATGGTCAACGACGGCAGCACCAGATGGCGCCATGTGCCGTAGCCGCCGATCGGAAACCAGCTTAGCCGCACGGCAAAGACGTAGAGCAGCAATAAGCCGACGACGAATTGCGGCGCCGAGACGCCGACGAAGGAGGCCACCATCAGGGTCTGGTCGGTGGCGGAGCCGCGCTTGACGGCGGCGATCAGCCCCATGCTTAGACCGATCAGCAACTCGCACAATATGGCGCCCACCATCAAAAGCAGGCTGGCCGGCAGCCGCGAGACGATGAGCTCGGTAACCTCCGAGCGCTGGATGTAGGAGCGGCCGAGATCGCCGCTGATTAGCTTCGTCAGGTAGTGCCAATACTGGACGACGAAAGGCTGGTCCAGGCCGAGCTGCTGGCGGATGTTTTCCACGGTCTGCGGCGTAGCACTGCGGCCGGCGATCTGCCGCACCGGGTCGGCCGGCAAGAGGTAGAGCAGCGCAAAAGTGATCAGCGAGACGCCAAGCAGGATGAGCAGCGACTGGATCAGCCGGCGGCCGAGATAGGCGATCATGACCGGCCCCCCATTATTCCCGGCCCCTTTGCGTCGGATCGAGGATGTCGCGCAGCGCGTCGCCGATCAGATTGAAGGCCAGCGCCAACGCCAGGATTGCGGCGCCGGGGAAGAACACCAGCCAGGGCGCGGCCTGGAAATAGGTCTGGTTCTCGAAAATGATGTTGCCCCACGACGCCGTCGGCGGCTGCACGCCGATGCCGAGGAAGGAAAGCGTCGCCTCCAGCAGTACCGTGGTGGAGATGCCGAGCGTGCCCCAGACGATGATGGTCGGCAGCAGATGCGGCAGGATGTGGCGAAACAGGATGCGCGGCGCACTCGCCCCGATGCTGCGCTCGGCATCGATGAACTCGCGCTCGGCCAGCGATGAGGTCTCGGTGTAGATGACACGCGCCGTCTGCACCCAGTTGACCAGCGCGATGACCATGGCGACGATCCACAGACTCGGCTGAAACACTGCCGCCAGGCAGATGGCGAGCAGCAGCGCCGGGAACGCCATCATCAGATCGGTGAAGCGCATCAGCGCACTGCCGATCCAGCCGCGGAAATAGCCTGCGGTGACGCCCACCAAAGTGCCGATCAAAAGCGCCACGCCATTGGCGACGATGCCGATGATCAGCGAGGTGCGGGCGCCGTAGAGGATGCGGGTCAAGAGGTCACGTCCGAGCAGGTCGGTGCCGAGCCAATACTGGGCGCTGGGCGGCAGCGGCGAGCCCTCGATGGTCAGGCCGTCGAACATCTGCTCGTTGGGATCGTAGCCGGTCAGCCGGGGCGCCAGCACAGCGCCGGCGACAACAATGGCGACGATGACCAGCCCGAGCAGCGCCAGGCGGCGTTTGACCAGCCGACGCCAGACGCCGGCGCGCGGTTTTGCCGGCATGCGTACCGGGAGATCAGGCGCGATGGGACTGGTCATCGCCGCCTTCCTCATCCGTCATTGCCACGATCCTGCGCGCGGCATCCTCGACGCTGATCTGCCAGCTCATCGCCAGCGATCGCAGTTGTGCATAGGCACGCTCGTCATCGCTGCCTTTCGACAGCGCCGTCACCGCGCGCACAATGGTCTGGCGCTCGGCGACGCGCTGGCGCAGCGACGCTATCTCGCCGGCTAAATGCTTGCGTGCCTCGAAGCTCTGCCTTGCGATCAGCAATGCGCTGTACACACCGGCATTGCCGACCGGCTTCAGCAGCTGCGCATCGGCCTTGTGCGACAGCGCCCATTCGATACGCCCCGGCGCCTCGGAACCGATCAGCGCCACCAGCGGCATCGGCGCCTCGCCCGGCTTCCACGGGAATTGCTCGTCAAAGCCGAGATCGGCATCGAAGAAAACGAAATCGGCCGCGAGAGCTTCCGGCGGCAATTCCGGCCAGCAGTCGATCGTAGCCAGGCCGATGGCCGACAATTGCCTGGTGATGGCCTGCACCGTCGGATGCGGGCGATGCAGGATGAAAGCCCGCGCGCCGCCGAGATTGGGGATGCGCGTCCGGGTCATGACACCACCCTCAGGCGCGGACGGCCGAATGTCTTGGCGGGGTCGTAGCGCGACAGATAGGGATCCGGCGCGACCTCATCCTCCTGGCTGACGACCTCGAAGAAGCCATCGGCGATCCGGCCGATGATCACCGGCAGCGTCGCGTGCTGGGAGTGGGCGTCGATGGCGATCGGCCCGAGCCGGGTGGAGAAGCGTCGCTCGGCGAAGGCTTTGGAAAATTCCGCCGGGCCGGCATCAGTGTCGCGCGACAGCACGTCGGCCATCACCTGCACCGAGGCATAGGCGGAGGCCTCGAAGGACGAAGCGAAGGCAGCCGGCCGGGGCGCGAAATAGGGCCCGACCGACAGATGCCCTTTCCCTGTCTCGCCGATCGCCGGCAACTCGCCTTCGGTGAGGTTGCAGGAGATGACGGGGCAGTTTTCCGGCCTGAATGCCGCATCCTCATCGCCCAGCTCGCGGTAAGCCGCCAGGAAGGCGTAGGATGAGGTGCCGATCAGATTGTTGAGGATGAAGCTCGGCCGCGTCGCCCGGACCTCGGCGATCAGCCGCGACACGTCGGTCTCGCCGATGCGCAGATAGCGCTCGCCCAGCACTTTGCCGCCGGCATCCGCGATCAGGTCGCGCGCCACGCGGTTCATCTCCCAGCCCCAAATGTAGTTCGAGCCGAGCAGGAAGCCGTTGGCGCCGAAACGCGGCACGACATGCGCCATCAGCGGAACCAGATGCTGGTTGGGGCAGGCGTGCATGTAGACGACATGCTCGTTGGCCTCGAACCCTTCATAGGGGCAGGCATACCAGAGCATGCCGCCGGCCTTCTCCAGCACTGGGATGGTTTCCTTGCGGCTCCACGAGGTGACGCAACCGACGACATGGCGCGCGCTGCTGGTCCTGAAAATGTCCTCGCACAAAGTCGCGTAGCGATCGGCATTACTTTGCGGATCGCGCTCGACCGGAACCAGTTCGATGCCATAGCTCCGATCGGCATTGATGTCGGCGATGGCGCGCATGGCGCCCATCCGGCACGCATCGGAGACCAGCTGGTAGCTGCCCGAGCGGGAATACAGGATGCCGATCTCGATACGCCGTTTCAAACCGATCCTCAGAAATGACAATGCCCCGCAGCCAGCGCCGGAGGGCGAGGCATGCGAGGCATATTTGCCGCCCGGCGACCAAGGCCGGTATTTTGCGCTAGCGTATTCGGTCCGGCGGGTCAGTCAAGCGGGAAAGTACGTGGTCATGGGATCGGCCTTGTCCGGCTGCTTCTAGTTCCGCAGCGTGAACATCAAAGGCGCCACGACAGCCGTACCGGCCTTCTCAGGCGGTGGCGCGGGCACCGTCGCACCCTGCAGAATGCCGAGCGCGGCGCGATCGAGATCGGCGTCCCCCGAAGATCGTGTCAGCCGGACGGAGGTCACCTTGCCCGAAGCGCTGACGACGAAGGTCACATTTGCGGTACCCACGGCGCGCCGCGACCTTGCCGCGCTCGGGTAGCGCTTGTGCCGATTGATCCATCCGATCAGCTGGGAGTTCCATTTGCTTGCATTGACTGATGATCCACTCGATTGCGAAGCCTTCGGCGCCGACGCCTTCGCCGCTGCCTTTTGATCGACACTGGCGGTCACGACCGCTTTCGCCGGCGCGGCCTTTTCCTTCTTCTCTTTCTTTGCTTTCGGCTTGGGTTTTTCGGCAGCCTTCTTCGCCTTCTCGATCGGCTTGTCCTCCACCGGCTTGTCCTCCGTCGGCTTGGTCTCCACCGGCCTGGTCTGCAGCGGAATGACCACATCCGGCGCTATGGTCGGGACGATGTCGGGCACCACCTCATCCAGCGGCGGCGATTGATCGGGCTGCTCGGCCGCTGCCGTCTCGATCGGAGCGGCGGGTTGAACCGCTTCCGTCTTCTCGGTGACCGGCTCCGGCTGACCGGGCTCGGGCTCCACGACCGGCTTGAGTTCGGCAACCGCCTCCTCGATCTGGTTCGGCGGCTCGGGCGTCACCACGTCGGCCGCTGAGTCCACCCGCACCGCCGGCGCCACCATCATCGGCGACAGCTCGATAGCCACAGCCGGCGGGCCGCCATCGGCCATGTTGGCCAGGCTGAAGCTCTGCACGACATAGGCGATCGCGACATGCGCGCCGACAATGACAATGGCCGCAGCCGCCCACAAACCGATCTCGCGCGCGCCGGCGCCCGGCGGGTCGGCGGTGGGAACGGCCGCGGCCAGTTGCGTCATGGGGCGGCGCCCGGGTGCGGCGGGGATGCGTCCGCTGGCACCCTCTCCAGCCCGACCAGCGCGATCTTCAGATAACCGGCGCCGCGCAGCAGGTTCATCACCTCCATCAACTCGCCATAGCCGACCGCCTTGTCGGCACGCAGGAAGATGCGGGTCTGCTTGTCGCCCTTGGTTCTGCCGTCGAGCACGGAGGCAAAAGCCTGGCGCGGCACGCTGTCATTGCCGATCGCCAGCGTCAGATCGTCCTTCAGCGTCAGGAACAGCGGCGTTTCCGGCCGCGGCGCCGGTGTCGCGGTCGAACCCGGCAGATCGACATTGACGTCGACTGTCGCCAACGGGGCAGCGACCATGAAGATGATCAGCAGCACCAGGATGACGTCGATGAACGGCGTCACGTTGATCTCGTAGCTTTCCTCGAGATCGCCGTCGATAGTCTCGCGAATTCTAGCCGCCATGGCCCATCACTCCGCCGCCAGCGCGGGCGCCTGCGGCACCGTGCGGAAATCGAGATCGCGGCTGACCAGCCGTTCGACCCCGGCCGAGGCATCGGCAAGGAGCTGCCGGTAGCCGGCTATCGACCGCGCAAAGACGTTGTAGATGACCACCGCGGGAATGGCCGCGACCAGGCCCATCGCCGTGGCGAGCAGCGCCTCGGCGATGCCGGGCGCGACGACCGCGAGGTTGGTGGTCTGCGCCTGCGAGATGCCGATGAAGGCGTTCATGATGCCCCAGACGGTGCCGAACAAGCCCACGAAGGGCGCCGTCGAGCCGATCGTCGCCAGCACGCCGGTGCCGCGCGACATGCGCCGCGCCGCCGCCGCTTCGATGCGCGACAGGCGCGACGTCACGCGTTCCTTCAGCCCGTCGCCGGTGACATGGCCGAGCGCACCGGCCGAAAGGGCAGTCTCTTCCTCGGCCGCCCGCACCAAAAGCGCACCGGGGCCGCCACTGTTGCCAAGCGCGCGCCCGGCCTGGCGCAGCGTGGCGGCATTGCCGATGGCGCGCGCAGCGCGACGGGCGCCGAGCTTGCCGAAGAGAATCTCCAGCGATTTGGCCAGCCACACCGTCCAGGTGACCAGCGAGGCGAAGGCCAACCCGATCATCACCGCCTTGACGATGATGTCGGCGGCCATGAACATGCCCCAGGGCGACAGATCGTGCGGCAGCGTCAGCGATATTGCCGAAGGCTCGGCCTGCGCGGATGCACCGGGCTGGGTTGCCGGCCGTAGCGCGGTCGGCGCCGCCTGCCCGGCAGCTGGCGAAGCCGGCGCGACAGGCGCAGCCGGTGCGGGCTGTTCGACTACGGTTCGCGCCGACTGGGGAGCTGCAGCGGGCACCGTCGTCACCCTGGGCTGCGTGTTTGGCTGCTCTTGCGCAGCAGCGCTGCCGGCCGACAGCATGACCGCGGCCAGCGCCGCCAACAAACCATTTCTGGACACGCTTCGTCCTCGCTTCGTCATTGCACGTACCGATCGGCTGGTCGGTGACGGGATGCGGGAACACCCCGATCTCGACCCCGAAAACTCCAGCCACGGATTCTGGCTTCTCTCAAACGCGGCACAGCCGCTGGAAACAATTCAGGCGGCCGAGTGCCCCTGCTTGACTATAAAACATGAGTTTAGTAGTCAACAAACAAGATGGCTTTTTTGGCCAACGATTGTGGGCGCGATGTCTCAACGGCACATCGTCCTGGCATCGGTCTACCTGGTGTCGTCGCACTGAGGGATGGACGGCCGCAGGGTTGCTGGGCCACGATACCGGGCAGCAATTGAGGCAGGCTGCGATGATCAAGGCGATACCGTTCGATTTCCCCTATGACGGCCGGCTGGTGCCAGCAAACACCGCGCTGCTGGTCATCGACCTGCAGGAGGATTTCCTTTCGCCGACCGGCTATTTCGCCAGGAAGGGTTATGACCCCGCGCCGCTGCGCGCCATCCTGCCGACAGTTAACCGACTGATATCAGCGGCACGTGCGGCCGGCCTCACCATCATTTACACCAGGCAGGGATATCGCGGCGACATGGCCGACATGACGCCGTACGAGAGATGGCGCCGCAAGCGGGCGGGTCTCGAAGGCACCGACGTGCTGCTGCGCTCCGGCCCCGGCTTTCAGATCGTCGCCGAGATCGACGTCGCGCCGCACGACATCATCGTCGACAAGACCTGCAACAGCGCCTTCACCTATACGGATCTGGAGCTTGTGCTGCGCGCACGCGGCATCACCCATCTGATCTTTTCCGGCTGCACGACCGATGTCTGCGTGCACACGACGCTGCGCGAGGCCTGCGACCGCAATTTCCAGTGCCTGACCATCGCCGATGCCTGCGCCAGTGGCGACCAATACGCGCATGACGCGGCGCTGCATATGGTGACGGTGGAGGACGGGGTATTTGGTACGCTGACGGAATCTGACGCGGTGCTGGAGGCGCTGGCAGTGCTGAGTGGTGATTAGACGCTGGCGGGACAGCGCCCCTCTGCCCTGCCGGGCAGAGGGGGGTGTGACGGAACGCTACGAAATAGCTTTTCATTCCACCCGCAAATTCACCCTGCGTGAATGTCCCCACCCGCCCGCGCAAACTGCGGCACCTCAGCCTCACGGCGTGCCAGCGAGTTGCGCAAGAGCGCGATCGTCTCGCGGCCGACGCTGGCGATCTCGCGCGGCCGGTCGACACCGACGATCATGAACTCGCTGATGCCCAGCGCTGCATAGGGCAGCAGCGACAGGGCGATCTGCGCCGGTGGTCCGGAAAGTTCGACCGCCTTGTGTCCGACGGTAGAGGCGCCACCCTCCGAGCGGACCCGGACCGGAAGCGCAAAACGCAGCTTGCCGGCGCGGCCATGCTCGGCGGCGGCGCTGCGCGCCCGTTCCATCAGCTGGCGGATCTCGTCGAGCGAACCAGCCGTGAGTTCAAACACGTCGGCATGGCGGCCGGCGACCTTGAGCGCGGTGCCGGACTGGCCACCCATGCGGATGATCACGTCGACGCCATGCGGCCCCTTGCGCGGCACATAGCCACCCTTGATGCTGTAGAACGCACCTTCATGGTCGAAGGGCCGGTCGTTCGACCACAGCCGCTTCAGCAGCACCAGATATTCGTCGATGCGCTGCCAGACCACGGTGTGGCCGACCGGACGCGTCTCGGCATCGTCGTCATCCAGCGGCTCGCTCAGCATCCTCAGCGCCAGCCGGCCGCCGCTCCTGGCGTCGAGCGCCGCCAGTTGCCGCGCCGCAACGGCTGGCGCGATCACGCCGGCCCAGTGCGTCAGCACCACTTCCAGCGACGAGGTGCGGTCCAGCGCCTGGGCGGCGATGTCCATATTGGTCAACAGCCCGGCCGGGTCGTCGACGACGATGTTCTGGAAGCCGGAATCCTCGATCAGCGACAGCTTGGTCGCCGTCTCGACGAAATCATAGAAGAACGGTACGGCCGAACCGGCATCGGCGGCGTGCGTTTTACCGGGAACATGCGTGAACTCGATCGGCATTGCCATCTCCTCCATCACGTTGGATGTATGTCGCCCCCGGTTTTGAGACGACGACATGCGTAAAAACAAGCATCAGCGCCAAAGCGCGTCCGCGTTCGGTTCATCAACTCCGGTCACTCACTGAAAGCGCTAGGTCGCCACCCTTTCGGCCTGATCGGTCAGGGAATCAAGCCGAGCACGACTGCCCCGGTGAACACGAACGCAAGGGCAAAGACGAGATAGGCGAAAGCGCCGGCATAGGCCGGGCGGAAAGCCTGGCTATTGGCCAGCCTCTGGCTGGTGCGGTCCGTCTCGGCGTTCTGGATATAGGACATATCGACCTCCGTCTTGCGGATTAATCTATAAAATCAGTAGACTTTGTCGAGTGCTATTTTTTGGCGATATGTAGAACGATTTTCTCAGTATTCCTTATTATTTGGTTTGGGATTGCTGGGAGACCCCTGTTGGCGACAAGCGAGCGACAAGCTTGGCCGACATCTGCATAGGCGATAGCATCGCCATTCCGGCGTAAATGCGGATCATTTCGATCGGGAACGGGGAACAGAACATGGGTACAAGACTAGCCGGCAAGATTGCAATCATCTCGGGCGGCGCGACCGGAATGGGCGGAGCGGCCTCGGAATTGTTCGCCGCCGAAGGCGCCAAGGTGGCGATCATCGACCGCAATGGCGAGGCGGCGGCAGCCACTGCGGCGGCGATACGCGCGCGGGGACATATCGCCGAACACTGGGTGGCCGACGTCTCGGACGAGGCGCAGGTCGAGGCCGCAGTGAAGGCGGCGACTGCCAGGCTCGGCCCGGCCACGGTGTTGTTCAACCATGCCGGCACCATCGTGATAAAGCCGTTCCTGGAGACGACAGTGCAGGAATGGGACTGGCTGCATGCGGTCAATGTCCGCTCGATGTTCCTGATGACGCGCGCCGTGTTGCCGGGCATGATCGCTGCCGGTGGCGGTTCGATCGTCTGCACCTCGTCGATCTCGGCTGTGGCGGCCACACCCATGGAGGTGCTCTACGACACCACCAAGGGCGCCTGCCACATGTTCGCGCGCGCCATCGCAGTCGAATTCCGCGACCGCAACATACGCTGCAACGCCGTCTGTCCCGGCTTCATCCGCACGCCGCACGGCCTGCGCGAGGTCGCCGATCTCGGCAAGCTCGGCGTCGACGTGTCGGACGCCGCATTGGCCGCACAGCAGGGCCGCATCGGTGAGCCGGAGGAAGTGGCCAAGGCAGCGCTGTACCTCGCCAGCGATGAGTCCAGCTTCGTCAATGGCACGCATCTGTTTGTCGATAATGGTTTTACGGCGATGTGAGTATCCCAGGCTTGGCGCCCTTCCTCTCCCCCGTCGATCGGGGGAGAGGAAGGGCGCCAAGTCCTACTCGCTTACCGCTCTTCTCGTCGAAACGGCTTCAGCAGCGCCGACGGCGCAACCGCGTTGCGTGACATCACGGCCATCGCGACGGTGGTGAAAATGAACGGCAGCATCAAGAACGTCTCATAGGGAATATGCCCGAGGCCGCTCGCCTGCATGCGCAATTGTAGCGCATCGACGAAGGCGAACAGCAGCGCCGCGCCCGCAGAGCGCCACGGGTCCCAGCGGCCGAACACGACCAGCGCGATCGCCACCCAGCCACGGCCCGACACGACACCAAAGGTGAAGGCGTTGAACTGTGCCATGGTGAGGAAGGCGCCCGCAAGCCCCATCAGCGCACCGCCGAGGATGACCGCCTGGAAGCGCGTGGCGATGACGCTGACCCCAGCGGAATCAGCGGCGCGCGGGTTCTCGCCGACCATCCGCACCGACAGCCCCCAAGGCGTGCGGTAGAGCACGAAAGCAGCGAGCGGGATGGCAATGATTGCCAAGTAGACCAGCGCAAACTGGTTGAAAACCGCTGACCCCAGAACCGGAATATCCGACAGCAGCGGGATCGGCACCGTCTGAAAACCCTTGATGCTGGGCGGCACCGATTGCTGGCCGAAGGTCAGACGGTAGAGGAAATAGGCAAGGCCGGACGAGAACAAAGTAACGCCGATGCCGCAGACATGCTGGCTGAGGCCGAGCGCCACGGTGAACAGCGCATGCAGCGCGCTCATCGCCATGCCGGTCAACACCGCGGCCAGCACGCCGAGCCACAGGCTGCCGCTGAGGCTGGCGGCGGTGAAGCCGGTCATCGCGCAGAGCAGCATGATGCCTTCGATACCGAGATTGAGCACGCCGGCCCGCTCGGAGAACATCTCGCCCAGCGTGGCAAATGCCAGCGGCGTGGCGATGCGGATAATGGCGGCGAGGAAGCCGACCTGAAAGATCTGTTCGAACACCGCGCTCATAAGGCGGCACCGACGCGGCGGATGCGATAGGCCGTGAACAGCAGCGCCACCAGCATGGCGAGCAGCGCCGTGCCCTGGATGACATCGCTGAGGAACGCCGGCACGCCGGTGGCGCGCGACATCGCTTCGGCGCCGGTCATCACGGCGGCCAGGAAGATCGCCGCCGGTACGACGCCGAGCGGATTGAGCCTGGCCAGCATGGCAACGACGATGCCGGAATAGCCATAGCCCGGCGAAATGTCGCTCATCACCTGGAAATGCACGCCGCCGACCTCGCCTACGCCGGCAAGCCCGGCCAGCGCGCCCGACAGCAGCGCCGTCGAAATCAGCACCCGCTCGACGTGGATGCCGCCATAGCGGGCGGCTTCCGGGCTTTCGCCGGTGACCCTGATCCGGAAGCCGAGCGTGGTGCGCACGATCAGGAACCAGATCAACGGGGCCCCGATCAACGCGGCGATGACACCCAGATGCAGCCTTGTGCCTTCGAGCAGCACCGGGAAATTCGCCGAATCCTCGATCGGCGGCGAGATCGGATAGCCGCTGAACGAGTCCTTCCACGGCCCCTCGATCAGCGCCATTAGCGCATAGTAGATGACCGAATTGAGCAGCAGCGAACTGACGACGTCATCGACTTTGAATTTCACTCGCAGGGTCGCCGGCACAAGCGCGACAGCGGCACCGGCAGCAGCGCCGGCCAGCGCCATCGACAGGATCGCCAGCGCGCCCGGCATTGGGATGGCGCCGACGAAGCAGCTGGCCACGGCGCCGGCCAGCAATTGGCCCTCGGCGCCGATGTTCCAGAATTTGGCCCGGAAGGCGACGGCCACAGCCAGCCCGGTGAAGATCATCGGGGCGGCGCGCACCAGCGTTTCGGTGATGGCATAGCTGTCGCCGAACGAGGCCGACAGCATCACGCCATAGGCCTCAAGCACGCCGGCGCCGGCCAGCGCGATGAGGCCGCTGCACAGGACCAGCGCTGCGCCGATGGCCAGCAGCGGCAAAGCGAGATTGAACCAGGCGGGGGTGGAACTGCGGGCTTCGAGGCGGAACATCAGCTATGCCCCTCCGCCGCCCAGACGGTCGCGCCGCCCTTCATCCGCCTGCCGGCACCTTCTCCCCGTATAGACACGGGGAGAAGGGATCCGGGCCCTATGCAACTCCCCTCTTGCAGCTGTGGTGATTGGCGAAACCATGGGTGAGAGCCCCTCTCCCCGTCTCTATACGGGGAGAGGATGCCGGCAGGCAGGTGAGGGGCAGCGCTGACGCTTAAAGTCAGCCAAAAGCGGGCAGTATTATTTGAGGTTTCTGCGAGGAACCGAGTGAGAAAGTCCATCTAGGCTCTGCCCTCCGCCCCGGTCATCAGCAGCCCAAGCCGCGCGATGGTCGCATCGGCGCTGTCCAGCGTGCCGGCGATGCGGCCCTCATACATCACCGCGATGCGGTCGCAGAGCACCAGCAGCTCTTCGAGATCCTCGCCGATGACGATGATCCCGCAGCCCTTGGCACGCATGTCGAGGAATTTTTCGTGGATGAAGCGGGCGGCACCGATGTCGAGGCCGCGCGTCGGCTGCGAGACGATCAGCACCTTCGGGTCGAAAGCCAGTTCGCGCGCCAGCAGCGCCTTCTGCAGATTGCCGCCCGACAGCGCGCCGGCGCGGGTCATCGGCCCGGGGCACCTGATGTCATAGGCCTTGATCTGTTCTTCGGCGAAGGCGCGGATCGCATCTGGCTTGAGCAGGCCCCGGCTGCTGAAAGCCGCAGTACCAATGCGCGGCAACACCATGGAATCGGCGAGCGGCAGATTGGTGACCAGCCCGGTCGTCATACGGTCTTCCGGGATGCGGCCAAGGCCGAGCGCCTGCACCTCGCGCGGCGAGAACCGCGTAACAGGTTTGCCGGCTATCGTCATCGCGCCGGCGTCGGGCGCGCGCGTGCCGGAAATCACCTCGGCCAGCGCCCGCTGGCCATTGCCGGAGACCCCGGCAATGCCGAGGATTTCGCCCGCGCGAACGGCAAGCGATACATCGCGCAGCGGCGTCCCCGAATGCCGTGAGGTGGAAATACCGTCGAGCGTCAGCACCGCCGCGCCTGGGGTCGAAGGTCCTCTTGCCGGCGGCACGATCTCATGGCCGCACATCAGCTGCGCCATTTCTGCCGATGTCGTGTTCGCCGGATCGTCGACACGGCCGGCGACGCGGCCGTGCCGCAATACGGTGCAGCGATGGGTGAGCGCCCGCACCTCGTTCAATTTATGCGAGATGAAGATGATTCCGAGCCCCTGCGCCGCCATCGAGCGCAGCGCCGAAAACAGCCCGTCGACCTCGCCCGGCGCCAACACCGCCGTCGGCTCGTCGAGGATTAACAGGCTGGCGCCACGAAACAGCGCCTTGACGATTTCGAGCCGCTGCTGCTCGCCGACCGACAGCGCGGAGACAGGCAGGTTGGGGTCCAGCGTCAGCCCATGCCGACGGCTGATGTCGGACAACCGGGCAAGTCCGCCGGCGCGGTCGATGCGGCCGGATTTGCCGGGAATGCCAATCAGAAGGTTTTCCAGGACCGTCAGCCTTGGCGCCAAATGAAAATGCTGGTGCACCATGCCGATGCCGGCGGCCAGCGCATCGGCCGAACTGGTGATCCGCACGGTCTTGCCCTGGATAAGAATTTCGCCGGCATCCGGCGCATAGGCGCCGAACAGCACATTCATCAGCGTCGTCTTGCCGGCGCCGTTTTCGCCCAGCAGGCCGAGGATCTCACCTGGGGCGACGCTTAGATCGACAGCCTCATTCGCCTTGACGGCGCCGAAGCTCTTGGTGATGCCGCGCATTTCGATGAGAGGGGCGGACAAGGATGCTCCTGCGGAGATACCCCTCCCCCTCGAGGGGAGGGTGCCGAGCGAAGCGAGGCGGGTGGGGTCACCTCAACTGCCTCAACCCATGACTTAGCAGGATGGAGCACTTCGCGGAGGACCCCACCCGGCCCTGCGGGCCACCCTCCCCTCAAGGGGAGGGGGTGCGCCGAGCTAATCCGAAACCGGCGTGTTCTCATCCACATCCACCCGGAAATTGCCTTCCAGGATCTCGACCTTCTTCTTCTCGACCAGATCCTTCACATCCGCCGGCAGCGTCTTGTCGAATTTATGGTAGGGCGCCAGGAACGACCCGCCCTTGGCCATGCGCGAGAAATCGCCATAGTCCTGCGCGGTGAAGACACCGGCCTTGACCAGCTTGATCGCCTGCTCGACCGTCGGATACATGTCCCAGACCGGCCCGGTTATGACCGTGTCGGGGCCGAGGCTCGACTGGTCGGACATGTTGGAGATGGCGAGGATCTTCTTGTCCACCGCCGCCTCGATGACGCCGAAGCGCTCCGCATAGATGACATCGACGCCGGCATCGATCTGGGCGACCGCCGCTTCCTTGGCCTTGGGCGGATCGAAGAACGAGCCAATGAAGGCGACCTTCTTCTTGATGTTGGGATTGACCTCCTTGGCGCCGGCAAAGAAGGCGTTGACCAGCCGGTTCACTTCCGGAATGCCCATGGCCGCCACCGCGCCGATCGTGCCCGACTTCGACATCTTGCCGGCGATCATGCCGGAGAGATAGGCCGGTTCGTGGATCCAGTTGTCGAAGACGCCGAAATTGGGCTCGGCCGGCCCGGCGCCCGAGCCGAACAGCCATGCCGTCTTCGGGAACTGCTTTGCCGTGCGGCGCGATTCACGCTCGGCGGCGAAGGCGTCGCCCAGCACCAGCTGATACCCGCCTTGCGCATATTCGCGCATGACGCGGCTGAAATCGGCGGTCTGCACCTTTTCCGACCATTTGTATTCGATGCCGAGTTCCTTCTCGGCCTTCTGCAGGGCGACGTGGATCTGGTTGTCCCACGGCTCCTCGATCGGCGTGGCGAAGATCGCCGCCACCTTCAGCTTCTTGTCCTTGGCGAAGGCTGCACCCGGCAGCATGGCTGCGGCCAGGCCAAGTGCGCCGAGTTCCAGCACGTCGCGCCGCGACAGGCCGGTCGATTGCGATTTGTTTTTCCGGTTTTCCATCTAGTGCCCCTCTGTTTGACAGCCGTGTCGAGCCGGCTGTTCCGAAATCAGACGCGGAACTATGGAACGGGTGCGGACTTTTGTCCACATGGTCAAATTTGGCGGTGTCGCTGGCAGGAGCCGGCGCTAGCGTACCGCTTTCTCGCCGCCGGCTACGGTGATGACGCCGACGATGATCAGCCCGGTCAGCAACAGCCGAACGCCGGCGCTGACGCCGAACGTGTTGAGCATGGTCAGAAGCAGTACCAGGAACAGCGCCGCGCCCCAGACACCGGGAACATTGGCCTTGCCACCGGCGACCGAGGTGCCGCCGATGACGACGACGGCGATCGAGGCCAGCAGGTACTCGTTGCCGATATCGACATTGGCGCCGCGGAAATAGCCGGCGAGCAGCGCCCCGTCCATGCCGCCGAGCGCGCCCGACAGCGTGTAAGTCAGGAAGCGGGTGCGGCCGACATTGACGCCGGCAAGCCACGCGGCGCGGATGTTCTGGCCGATCGCCAGCACCGAGCGGCCATAGATCATGCGCTGCAAGGCGATGGCCGCACCGATGCTGAACAATACGGTAAGGATCGCCAGCACTGGAATGCCCAGGATTTGCCAGTTCGCAAAATCGGCAAAGCCGGGCGGCGGCTTGATCTGCAGGCCACGCCCATAGCTGATGTCGATCGACTGGATGATGAAGCTGGCCGACAGAGTGGCGATGATCGGCGGGATCCTCAGCGCCCAGATCAGGAGATAGTTGACGGCACCGATGGCGGCGCCGCAGGCGAGCGCGGCGAGCAGCCCGACCACGATCATGGAATCGCTGCCGCCCATGACCTTCATGGCGACGGCACTGGCGAGCCCGATATTGGCCGGCAGCGACAGGTCGACATTGCCTGGCCCGAGCGTGATGACGAACATTTGGCCGACTCCGACGATGACGGTGAACACCGCCAGCGACAGTGCCGCCGTGACCATGCCACCGCCGCCATAGCCGCCGGTGAAAGCGATGGTCGCCAGCCAGACGAACATCGCGCCGATGAACGACCATATCCAGGGTTTGGCGGCCAGCGATTTAACCAGCGTCATCGCTACCTCTCCCTGCGGCTGATCAGGACGCGGGCTGCCAGCACGATGATCAGGATGGCGCCGTTGGCGGCGACCTGCCAATCCGGCGGAATGTGCATGAAGGTGAGCAGAGGCGATGCCGCCAGCGCCAGTGTCAGCGCGCCGAGCACGGCGCCGATCGGCGACACCCGGCCGCCGACGAACTCGCCGCCGCCGAGAATGACGCCGGCGATCGCCAGCAGCGTGTAGCCATTGCCGATATTGGCGTCGGCCGAGGTGGTGATGCCGATCAGCGCCATGCCGGACAGAACGCCGAACAGGCCGGTCAGCGCAAACAGCACGATCTTGGTTCGAAGCAGCGACCAGCCAGCGCGCCTGAGCGCCGCCGGATTGCCGCCGGATCCCCGCAGGATGACGCCATAGGAGGTGCGCATCAGCCCAAAATGCACCACCGCTGCGATCGCCAGCGCGGCGATGATAGGGAACGGAATGAAGGGCGGCTTGAAGGCCATCAGCGACAAGAGCCAGTCCGGCGCCTTGCCACCGGGCTTGGGCAGCACCAGAATGGCAAGCCCCTGCCAGACGAAGCTCATGCCCAGCGTCACCACGATCGACGGCAGATTGCGCAGATGGATCAGTGCGCCGAGCAGCGCATAAACGCCTATGGAGCCGAGCAGGATGATCACGCCGAGCAGCGGCGCGTCCTTCAGCCAGGTCGCGGTGACGCAGCCGACAAAGCCGACAAAGGTGCCGATCGACAGATCGAGCTCATTGCCGGCGATGACGAACATCTGGGCGATCGTCGCCAGCGCGATCGGAATAGCGAGGTTCAACATCAGGCTGAAGCCGAAATAGCTGATGGCGCGTGGGTTGAGCCAGGCGATGGCGATAACCACCAGCGCCAGCGACAGCGCCGGCAACAGGCTGCGCAGCAGGCGCGCGCGGGCCGCGCTGCTGCGCGGCGAGGACGTAGGGCCGGGAGCGACTGCCGTCATCTCAGGCCGCGTCGCCGAATGAGGACTGGATGATCTTTTCCTCGGTCAGCTCGTCGCGCGTGAGATTGGCGACGATGCGGCCGTTCTTGAAGACATGGATGTGGTCGCAATTGTCGAGCTCTTCGGTCTCGGTGGTGTACCAGAGGAAGGTCCGGCCCTTGGCCGCCTCCTCGCGCACGAGATCGTAGACCTCGAGCTTGGTGCCGATGTCCACGCCGCGCATCGGATCGTCCATCAGCACGATCTGCGCATCGGAACCCAGTGCGCGGGCAAACAGCGCCTTCTGCTGGTTGCCGCCGGACAGCGAGAAGATGTTGTTGGTCATGTCAGGCGTGCGGATGCCGATCTTCTGCTTCCAAAACTCAGCAAGCTCGGCCTCGCGCTGCGGCGAGATCAGCAACCCTTTGCGCAGCCGCGCCAGCGAGCGGATGCCGATGTTTTCGGCAATAGACCATTGCGGGAAAATGCCGTCCGATTGGCGGTCTCCGGCCACCAGCGCCACCGGGGCGGTCACCTCGATATCAAGCCTTCTACGCGTCGCGGCGGCAAAGATCGCCAGCAACAGGTCGGTCTGGCCATGGCCGGCAAGCCCGGCAAGCCCGATGATCTCGCCGGCGCGGGCGACAAGCTCCTTGCCGTCCTGCTGCCGCTCGGGCCGCGCCCGCACCCTGACCGGGCCACCCGCCGGCCTGGCGGCGATCTCCGCCGCGATCTTCTCGCGCGCTTCCGAGCCACCCATGGTGGCCACCAGCCGGTCGCGGTCGAACGCTTTTGCAACGTCCGTGGCGACCACCTTGCCGTCGCGCATCACCACGATGCGGTCGGCATTTTGCAGCACCTCGCCCAGCACATGCGAGATCAGGATGCAGCTGCCCCCGGTGGCTACGAAACGGCGCACGAAGGCAAGCAGCTGGCCCGCAGTATGCGCGTCCAGCGAAGAAGTCGGCTCGTCGAGAATGACCAGGTCGAGCGGATCGCGCGTCACCGTGAAGGCGCGCGCCACCTCGACCATCTGCCGCCGGCCGATGGAGAGATCGCCGGCAATGTCGTCCGCCGAGATGCCGTGATCCGGAAAGATTTCGTCCAGCTTGGCGGCAATGAGAGCAGCCGCCTTGCGTCGCCAGCCGAAGCCGGTGAGCGCCGGATGGTTGATGCGCGTATTCTCCGCGATACTGAGGTTAGGGCAGAGCGACAGTTCCTGGAACACGCAGCGTATGCCGAGTTTCAGCGCGCGCGCCACCGAGTAGTCGGTTTCGGCATTGCCACGCACCGCGATCTCACCGCCATCGGGCTGCAGTGTACCGGCCACCATATGCATCAGCGTCGACTTGCCGGCGCCGTTGTGGCCGACCAGCCCGACGCATTCGCCTGATGCGACATGAAAATCGACGCCGTTAAGCGCCCGAACGGCGCCGAAATGTTTTTCGGCGCCGTTCAGCCTGATGATGTCCAAATGGGCGGCGCCGATTTGTTTTTCGGCACCGCCCAGTCTGATGATGTCCGTATTGGCCTCAGGCATGCTCAACGATATCCGGTCGGTCATGCCGCTGGCAATGAATGCAATGCATCACTTGATATTGGCTTTGATCGCCGCGATTGCGTCTTGCTGGCTGTATTCGTGGGTGGCGACGCCGCCCTCCTTGATTTTCGGCAGCTCGGTCTCGAAATTGTCCTGGGTAAAGGCGAGATACGGCACCAAAAGGTCATGCGGAATGTCCGTGCGGCCGTCGAGCACCTGCTGCGCCACCCAGAAGGCCAGCGACGACACGCCGGGCGCGATCGAGGCTGACCAGGTCTGGTAGCCGTCCTTGTCCTTCTGCTCCTTCCACCATTTCAGCTCGTCCTGGCGGTTGCCCATGATGATCGTCGGACGCGGCTTGCCTGCGGCGGCAAAGGCTTGTGCCGCGCCATAACCGTCACCGCCCTGGTCGACGATGCCGACGATGTCGGGCAACGAAGGCAGGATCGTCGCGACCGCCTTCTGCGCCGTCGTCTGGTCCCAGTCGCCGGTCACCGAACCGACGATCTTGAACTCGGGATGGGCGGCGACGCCTTCGAGGATGCCGGCATGGATGGCATCGTCGATCGAGGTGCCGGCAAGGCCGCGGATTTCCAGCAAATTGCCGCCCTTGGGCTGGAATTTGGCCATCTGCTCGACTTCCTGCTTGCCCATGTCCTTGAAGTCGACGACGACGCGGTAGGCGCAAGGTTCGGTGACGGTCCCGTCGAAGGAGACGACGACGATGCCGGCATCGCAGGCCTGCTTGATGGCGCCGTTCAGCGCATCCGGCGAGGCGGCGTTGATGACGATGGCGTCATAGCCCTGCAGGATCAGGTTCTGCACCTGGGCAGCCTGCGTCGGCACTTCCTTGTCGGCGGTGGTGAAGATGTCGGCGGCGCCGACGATCTTATCCTCCACCGCCTTCTTCGTGACGATGCCGTAGCTGTCGAGCATCGCCTGACGCCACGAATTGCCGGCGTAATTGTTGGAGAAGGCGATCTTCTTGCCGCTGGTGTCGGCAAGCGCCGTGCCCGAGGCGAGCATCGCCGCCAGAGCGCTCAGGACGAGCAGTTTCTTCATGTCGTAATCCTCCCATGGATTGTCGGCCCCGCCGACTGTTGCTGATGGTTTTGGCGTTGGCTGCCTGTTTTTTATCTATTGTCAGACAAATGCAGATGAGCTCGCTTGTCAACTGCGATCGATCACGCTTGGACGATCAACTTCAGGTGCGGCGGTTGAAAAGCCTTCGCGTGCTGGTCTAGGGAAGGGTCCAGGAGACCATGCATGGCAGCGATGCCGCCGACCCTTCCCCCCAGTGCACCCAAAAGAATGGGCGCCCCCGGAATTCCGGCGCGCTGGACGTCAAGCGCCAAGAGCGGCGTAGGTGCCGCGCTTTCGCCGGCGAGCCGCGTCTGGTTCACGCTCAGCCATGGCATCGTCAACGAGGTCTATTATCCCGGCCTCGACAGCGCCTGCACGCGCGACATGGGACTGCTGGTCACCGGTCCCGGCGGCTGGTTTTCCGAGGAGAAGCGTGACGCCACGCATGCCATCGAGCCGTTCGAGGACGGCGTGCCCGCCTACCGGCTGGTCAACGCAACGGCGCGTTACCGGGTCGAAAAGCGCATCCTGGCGGATCCGGCGCGCCCGGCCTTGCTGCAGGAAACCAGCTTCACGGCACTCGAGGGCGTGGCCACGGACTACCGCGTCTACGCCCTGCTGGCGCCGCATTTGGTCAATGCCGGCATGGGCAATACCGCCTGGATCGGCGAGCACAAGGGCAAGCCGATGCTGTTTGCGTCCGGGCGCGGCGCCTGCCTGGCGCTTGCCTCCTCGCTGCCCTGGGGCGACTGCTCGGCCGGCTATGCAGGCTTTTCCGACGGTTGGCAGCAACTCAGCCGCGCCGGCCGGCTCGATCCGACCTGCCAAAGGGCGGAGGACGGCAATGTCGCGCTGACCGGCGAGATCGGCTTTTCCTTACGCAACAGCAAAGCCTTGCTTGCGCTTGGGTTTGGGGCAACGCCGGATGAAGCGGCCGAAAACGCCGCCGCCAGCCTGAAACGCGGTTTTGAGCCGGCGGCAAAGGCCTATGTCGCGAAATGGCGGAAATGGCAGGCAGGCCTGACGGCGCTCGACCACCATGATGCATCCGGGCTCAACACCTACCGCGTCAGCACAGCGGTGCTGGCGACGCACCTGTCGCTGGCGAGGCCCGGTGCGGCCGTTGCCAGCCTGTCGATCCCCTGGGGAGCGAGCAAGGGCGACGACGACCTCGGCGGCTATCATCTGGTCTGGCCGCGCGACCTCGTCGAAACCGCGGGCGGCTTCCTCGCCGCCGGCGATCCGGCGCAGGCACTTGAGATCCTCGCCTATCTCCGTTCCATCCAGCAGCCGGACGGCCACTGGCCACAAAATGTGTGGCTCGACGGCTCGCTCTATTGGCCGGGCATCCAGATGGACGAATGCGCCTTCCCGCTGCTGCTTGCCGATGCGCTGCACCGCGCCGGCCACCTGCCGCGCGCCAAGCTCGCCGCCTTCATGCCGATGATCGAGAAGGCCGTGTCCTATGTCGTGCGCAATGGTCCCGTCACCGGGCAGGACCGCTGGGAAGAGGATGCCGGCTACAGCCCATTCACGCTTGCCGTCGAAATATCGGCACTGCTTGGCGCCGCCGATCTGTTCGACGTTGACGGCAAACCGGAGCCGGCTAACTATTTGCCCGAGGTCGCGGATTGCTGGAACGACCAGATCGAGCGCTGGACCTATGTCAGCGGCACACCGGAGTGCCACGAGGCTGGCGTCGACGGCTACTACATCCGCATCGCGCCGGCCGACGGTTCAGGCGCCGCATCGCCGAAGGACGGCTTCGTACCGATCAAGAACCGTCCGCCGGGCGATACCGACAAGCCGGCCGAAGCGATTGTCAGCCCGGACGCGCTGGCGCTGGTCCGCTTCGGCCTCAGGGCCGCGGACGATCCGCGCATCGTCGATACGGTCAAGATCATCGACGCGCAACTGCGCTGCGACCTGCCGCAAGGGCCTCTCTGGTATCGCTACACCAGCGACGGTTATGGCGAACACGCCGACGGCGCGCCCTTCGACGGCAATGGCCGGGGCCGGCCCTGGCCGTTGCTGGCCGGCGAACGCGCCCACTACGAGCTGGCCGCCGGCCGCAAGGACAAGGCGGCAAGCCTGCTCGACACATTCGAGGCTTCGGCTGGCGTGGGCGGTCTGCTGCCGGAACAGGTCTGGGACGGCGCCGACATACCGGAGCGCGAATTGTGGCTGGGCAGGCCGTCGGGCAGCGCCATGCCGCTGGTCTGGGCGCATTCGGAACACATCAAGCTGTTGCGCTCGCTCCGCGACGGCGCCGTCTTCGACATGCCGCCGCAAGGCGTCAAGCGCTATGTCAGGGACAAGACCGGCTCGCCGCTGAGGATATGGCGCTTCAACAACAGGCTGCGCACCATGGAAGCCGGCAAGACGCTGCGGGTTGAACTGCTGCAGCCGGCACTGATCCGCTGGAGCGGCGACCAGTGGCAGACCAGCCATGAAATCAACACGTCCGTGAATGTCTTTGGCGTCCATCTGGCGGATCTGCCGGTGGCCGATATTCCGCGAGGTAATACGATCGTCTTCACTTTTTTCTGGCCCGACGGCGACCGTTGGGAGAATGTCGACTTCACCGTCGGCATTGAGAACTAACTCGCCAGCAATTTCTTTCCTCAAGCGACTAGGACAAGACCATGCAGATCGGAATGATGGGACTGGGCAGGATGGGCGCCAACATGGTGCGCCGCCTGATGCGCGACGGCCATGAATGCGTCGTCTACGACATCAACCCGGCAAGCGTTGCCGCCCTGGTTGCCGATGGCGCCATCGGCGCCGCATCGATGGAGGAGTTCGTCGGCAAGCTTTCCAAGCCGCGCAGCGCCTGGCTGATGCTGCCGGCGGCGATCACCGGCAAGATCGCCGACCAGGTGGCGGCGCTGATGGAGCCCGGCGACATCATTATCGACGGCGGCAATTCCTATTATCACGACGCTGTCGACCAGGCGGCCGAGCTTGCGGCCAAGGGCCTGCACTATGTCGATGTCGGGACCAGCGGCGGCGTCTGGGGCTTGGAGCGCGGCTATTGCCTGATGATCGGCGGCCCCGATACGGCGGTTAAACACCTCGATCCGATCTTCGCCACGCTGGCGCCCGGCGCCGATGCCGGCGCCACGCCCGACAAGGCGGGCGGAACCGCACCCTTTGGCTACCTGCATTGCGGACCGAGCGGCGCCGGTCATTTCGTCAAGATGATCCACAACGGCATCGAATATGGCGTCATGGCCGCCTACGCCGAAGGCATGAACATCCTGAAATCGGCCAATGCCGGCAAAAGACAGCGCACGGCGGACGCCGAGACCAGCCCTTTGGAAAACCCGCAATACTATCAGTTCGACATCGACCTGCCGCAAGTGGCCGAGGTCTGGCGCCATGGCAGTGTGATCGGCTCGTGGCTGCTCGACCTCACCGCCGGCGCACTGAAGAGCGACCCGGCATTGACCCAGTTCGGCGGCCGCGTCTCCGATTCCGGCGAAGGACGCTGGACGCTGAAGGCGGCGATCGACACCGGGGTGCCGGCGCCGGTTCTGTCCTCGGCTTTGTTCGACCGCTTCTCCTCGCAGGGCGAATCCGAATTCGCCGACAAGCTGCTGTCGGCCATGCGCTATGCCTTTGGCGGCCATGTCGAAAAGCCGAAGGCCGGCAAGTGAAGGCCGCAGGGGAGACGCGCAAGATGAACCCGGAACGGTCCGACACGCTGGTGCTCTTCGGAGCAACCGGCGACCTTGCCCACAAGAAGATATTTCCGGCCCTCTACCAGATGGTAGCCAAGGGGACGCTGACCGAGCCGGTGATCGGCGTCGCCTTCGATGCCTGGGACATCAACCAATTGCAGGCGCGGGCCCGCGACGGCATCGTCAACGCTGTCGGCAAGATCGACGAAAAGATCTTCGCCAAATTCGCCAGTCTGCTGCGCTATGTCAGCGGCGACTACCGCGACGGCGCGACCTTCGAGAAGCTGAAGACGGCGCTCGGCTCGGCGCAGCGGCCGCTGCACTATATGGCGGTGCCGCCGACCATGTTCGAGACCGTTGTCCAGGGGCTGGAGCAATCCGGTACCGCGCATGGCGCGCGGCTGATGGTGGAAAAGCCGTTCGGCCACGATCTCCAATCAGCGCGCTGGCTGAACCGCGTGCTGCATCTGGTGTTCGAAGAGCAGTCGATCTTCCGCATCGACCACTATCTCGGCAAGGAGGCGATCCAGAACCTGCTCTATTTCCGCTTTGCCAATTCCTTTCTCGAGCCGATCTGGAACCGCAACTTCGTCGAAAGCGTACAGATCACCATGGCCGAGGACTTCGGCGTCGAAGGCCGTGGCAAATTCTATGACGATGTCGGCGCTATCCGCGATGTGATCGAGAACCATCTGCTCAACATCCTTTTGCTGCTCGCCATGGAACCGCCGGTCGGCCGCTCGGCCGACGATCTGATCGACGAGAAGGTGCAGGTGCTGCGCGCCATCCGCACGCTGACCAAGGACGACGTCGTGCGCGGCCAGTTCACCGGCTACCTCGCTGAACCCGGCGTGAAGCCGAACTCGCCGGTCGAAACCTTTGCCGCGGTGCGCTTCATGGTCGACACCTGGCGCTGGCAGGACGTGCCCTTCTTCATCCGCACCGGCAAGAACATGCCGGTGCATGTGACCGAAGTGATCGTGCGGCTGAAGCGGCCGCCGCTCGACGTCTTCGATCCGATCAAGCCCAGCGACGCCAATTACGTGCGCTTCCGCATCGACCCGCAGGTGGCGATCTCGATCGGCGCGCAGCGCAAGGCGCCCGGCGACGACATGGTCGGCGAGCAGGTCGAGCTCACCGCGCTGGACGATTCGAAGGGCGACATGCCGCCCTATGAGCGGCTGATCGGCGATGCCATGAACGGCAATGGCCAATTGTTCACCCGCCAGGATGCCAGCGAGCTTGCCTGGCGCATTGTCGGCCCGGTGCTCGGCGACACCACGCCGCCGCATATATATGAGCCGAAGACCTGGGGGCCGGCCGACGCCATGGTCAGCTTCGGGCCGCCCAACGGCTGGATCAATCCGAGTTGAGCAATTCCAGGAAAAGTGCGAGCGGTCTTTCCGTCCGAAATTGGGTAAAAACAAAGAGTTGGAGCATTCCCCCGTTTCCCTGAAACGCGGGAATGCGCCAAGTGAGCGGAGGAAACGACATGGCCAAGGCAGCCAGGCCCGCGAAGGCCAAGGCCGAACCGATCGTGCTGACGATCGATGTCGGCGGCTCGCATGTGAAAATCCTCACCAGCGCAGGCGGCGAGATGCGCCGCGCCGATTCCGGACCGGACCTGACGCCGCAGCAGATGGTCGCCACGGTGAAGACGCTGGCCGAAGGGCTGGCCTATGACCTGATCTCGATGGGCTATCCCGGCCCGGTCAGGCACAACAGGCCTTCGCTCGATCCCGCCAATCTCGGCAAGGGCTGGGACGGCTACGATTTTGCCGCCGCCTTCGGCAAGCCGGTCAAGGTCGTCAACGACGCGCTGCTGCAGGCGATCGGCAGCTACGATGGCGGGCGCATGCTGTTCCTCGGCCTCGGCACCGGCCTGGGCGCTGCGATGATCCTCAACAATGTCGGCCAGCCGATGGAACTGGCGCATCTGCCGTACCGCAAGGGCGGCAGTTTCGAAGATTATGTCGGCGAGCGCGGCCTGGAGAAATACGGCAAGAAAAAATGGCGCAAATACGTTTTCGACGTCGTCGGGCGGCTGCGTGCGGCGCTGCAGCCGGATTATGTCGTCATCGGCGGCGGCAATGTCGACAGACTGGATGAATTGCCCGCCACATCCAGGCGTGGCGACAATACGCGCGCCTTCGAGGGCGGTTTTCGACTATGGCGCGACAAGGCGCTGATCGTCTGATAGTATTAAAATTCAGTATAGTTGTTCAAAATGACGTGTGGCGCGATACGAAGTCATTGCGTTACGCAGATTTGGCGATTAGATCGGTGGCACCGGATGGAATCATCTGGCGCAACCGCACATATGCGGCAGACAAATGACTAGAGCGGATTTCCGGCTCCGCTGGGACCGCTCTGGGAGTTTCCGCCACCCCCCTAGCGACGGAGAGATAAATTGGCCGACGACAGCAACGACTCTGACAAGGACATCGACCTGCTCGAGCTTACCGCCCATATCGTGTCCGCTTACGTCGAGAAGAACCGCTTGCCCGTTGCCGGCCTGAGCGATCTCATCGCCAGCGTTGCGGCGTCGATCGGCGGGCTCAGCCAGCCGCCGGCCCCAGTGGCGGCGCCGCAGATCCCGGCCGTCAATCCCAAGCGGTCGGTGACGCCGGATTACATCATCTGCCTCGAGGACGGCAAAAAATTCAAATCGCTGAAGCGCCATCTCGGCGTCCATTTCAACCTGACGCCGGAAGCCTATCGTACCAAATGGGGCCTGCCGGCCGACTATCCGATGGTTGCCCCCAACTACGCGGCGTCGCGCTCCGAGCTGGCCAAGTCGATCGGCCTCGGCCGCAAGGCTGCAGTGGCCGCGCCGGCGAAAGCCAAGGGTCGGAAGGCCAAAGTTCCGGCCTGAGTGGGATCAGCGCCTCGGCCCTGAGCCAATCGTTTGGACGACTGGAACAGAAGCCTGCCGGCGAATGAGCCTTGGCAGGCTTCGTGCTTTTATGGCTTGTACCTCTGAGTGTCAGGACTTTGGGGGAGCAGCCATGAACTACGCCAGAATGGTGATCGAGAAAGAGGCGCCGGAGGAATACGGCTACGATCGCATTCGGTTCAATCTCTCCGAAAGCTCGATCGCCGATCAGAAACTCTCCGACGTCGGCCTGTCGCTGCCGGATCTCACGCTGTTCTACGGCGAGCATCGCGGCGACAAGGAGTTGCGGGCGCTGATCGCGGCGCAGGATTCCGGCATTTCGCCTGACGATGTTCTTGTGACCGCCGGTGCGGCGGGCGCGCTCTTCATCATTTCGACCTCGCTTCTGTCGGAGCGCGACCACCTTGTCGTCGTCCGGCCGAACTACGCCACCAACATCGAGACCCCCAAGGCGATCGGCTGCGCCATCTCCTATGTCGATCTCGATTTCGACGCAGGCTTTGCCATCGATTTCGGCCGCGTCGCCGCCAGCATGCAACCGAACACCAAGCTGATCAGCGTCACCTGCCCGCACAACCCGACCGGCACGATGATGGGCCGGGCCGATCTCGACGCGCTGATTGCGCTGGCCGAAGCGAGCGGCCGCCATCTGCTGGTCGACGAGACCTATCGCGACCTCTCCTATGGACAGCGCCTGCCGGCGGCGGCTTCTCTCAGCCCCAAAGCGATCAGCGTCTCGTCGCTGTCGAAAGCCTTCGGCATTCCCGGCATCCGCATTGGCTGGCTGATCACCAGCGATGCCGAACTGCAGGAGCGCTTCCTCGCCGCCAAGGAGCAGATCGGCATTTGCGGCAGCGTCATCGACGAAGGCATTGCGCGCGGCATGCTGGGGCGCCGCGACGCTTTCTTGGGCGCGCTGCTGCCCGAGATGGCGAAACGCCGCGACATCGTGCAAGACTGGATCGACCGCGAGCCGCTGGTCGACTGGGTGCGGCCACAAGGCGGCGTCGTCGGATTTCCAAGGCTCAATGTCAGTCCAGACTTCGACCTCGACCGTTTCTACGTCAATCTCTTGGAAAACCACGGCACCTATGTCGGTCCCGGCCACTGGTTCGATATGCCCAAGCGCTTCTTCCGCGTCGGTTTCGGCTGGCCGAAAGAGGCGGAATTACAGGGCGGCCTCGACGCCATCACCGCCGCGCTGAGGCAGTAACGTCCGCGTGCAATCGGGCGAGCGGCTGGAAAACCGCTTGATCCAGGCCCGATTTTCACGCATACGCGCCCCGAACTTTGATAAGTTTCATTGGCCGGAACAGCGCCCATTTCCGGGAAGTGCCCCGCCGGCCAATGCAAGCAACGGGGCCTGTATCCATGACATCCCATTCCCATACACCGCCTGACCGGCGTTACGCCGCCTTCCGCCATCGCTCCTTCCTGAGCTATTGGGCGGCGCGTTTCCTGACCACCTTCGCCACCATGATCGTGTCCGTCGCCGTCGGCTGGCAGATCTATGATCTGACGCGCGATCCCTTCGATCTCGGCATTGTCGGAATCGTCCAGTTCCTGCCGTCGCTGCTGCTGGTGCTGGTCACCGGCGTTGTCGCCGACCGTTTCGGCCGCCGCCTGATCATGGCGCTGGCGACGGTAGTCGAGGCAGGTTGTGCGCTTGTCCTGTTGTACTTCACGCTGCGCGGTCTCGTCAGCCCGCTGCCGATCTTCATCGTGCTGGCTATGTTCGGCCTGGCGCGCGCTTTTTATGGGCCGGCCTCGTCGTCGCTGTTCGCCAACCTTGTTCCGCCGGAAGATTTCGGCAATGCGATCGCCTGGAACTCGTCCGCCTGGCAAACGGCGACCATTGTCGGCCCGGTCGCCGGCGGCCTGCTCTATGGCGTCTCGGCCGAAGCCGCTTACGCCGTTGCCTCCGTGCTGATGCTGGTGGCCAGTCTGCTGATCTTCACCATTCCGAAACCGGCCCAGCAGAGCGCCACCGACAAGCCGACGATGGAGACGCTGTTTGCCGGCTTCCGATACATCTGGAGCGAGAAGATCGTCCTGGGCGCCATCTCGCTCGACCTCTTCGCCGTGCTTCTGTCCGGTGCCTCGGCGCTGCTGCCGGTCTATGCCCGCGATATTCTGGAACTCGGCCCGTGGGGCCTCGGCCTGCTGCGCTCGGCGCCCGGCATCGGCGCCATCTGTGTCGCGGTCTGGCTTGCCGGGCATCCGCTGCGCGACAGTGCCGGCAAGATCATGCTCGGCTTCGTCGCCGGGTTCGGCGCCTTCACCGTGCTGTTCGGCGTCTCGACCATCACCTGGCTGTCGATCCTGGCCCTTGCCGGCCTCGGCGCCACCGACATGTTCAGCGTCTATATCAGGGAGACGCTGATCCAGCTGTGGACACCCGACGAGGTGCGCGGCCGCGTCAACGCCGTCAACCAGGTCTTCGTCGGCGCCTCCAACGAAGTCGGCGAGTTCCGCGCCGGCACCATGGCGGCGCTGATCGGCACCGTGCCGGCGGTGGTGATCGGCGGCGTCGGTGCGATTGCCGTCGCCGGACTGTGGGCGGTGCTGTTTCCGCAACTGCGAAGGGTGCGGCATCTCAACAGCCGCAACTGATCGAGTAAGCCGCAGGATCCGGCGCTCGGTCCAAATCAGCTTGCGCCGATGACGGCTGAGATGGACCGGAAGCGGATGGGCCGGTTCTGGGCGAACTAGCCAGATGGCGGGGCAGCCACAGGGTGGACATTTCAGTCCATATGGAAAATGATTATGTTGCCATGCACAATACTGCAGTGCTCTGGTCTCGACGAGAAACCTTAAATATAGAAGAGAACCACCCGACCTCCGGGTCCAGCTAGCGGGGACGCAAATGGACACTTCAGGGAATCGGCAATCGCATCGCGACGCAAGCGGGCGACCCAGCCGATCGGTCGGCTGGCTGGCCCGCTCCGCCGTCCCAGTGGCATTCCTGCTCGGCATGGCTTTCAGCAGCAACGCGTTTGCGCAGGACCAGCAACTGCCGGTGGTGACGGCGGCCAAGCCGGTGGTGCGTGAAATCGTCGAAGACGACGAGTTCGTCGGGCGCTTCGAAGCCGTCGACGAGGTCGCCATCCGTTCGCGCGTCAGCGGCTATCTGGACAAGATCAGCTTCCAGGACGGCGCACTGGTCAACAAGGGCGACCTGCTCTTCACCATCGACCAGCGTCCGTACCAGGCGGCCTACGATGCCGCCAAATCGCAAGTGGACGTCGCCAAGTCCCTGCTCGAATTCTCCAAGATGCAGCTGGATCGCGCCGATGAACTCGCCAAGACCGGCAATATCTCGGCCGCTACGGTCGACGACCGCCGGCGGGAATACCTTTCGGCGCAGGCGCAGATGCAGGGCGCGACGGCGGCGCTGACGACGGCCAACCTGAACCTGGAGTTCACCGAGATCAAGGCGCCCTTGTCCGGCCGCATCGACCGCCGGCTGGTGTCGGTCGGCAACCTCGTGCAGCCGGATTCCACCTTGCTGACGACCATCGTCACGCGCGATCCGATCGACTTCTATTTCGACGTCGATGAGCGCCTGTATTTCAGCTACGCCCGCGACGCGAAGGAGCGCGGCGGCAGCATGCAGGAAGGCGCCGGCGGGCTCGAGGTGGTGGTTCGCGTCGCCGACCGCGCGGAGGCGGTATTCAAGGGCAAGCTCGATTTTGCCGAGAACCGGATCGACAACGCGACCGGCACCATGCGGGTGCGTGCAAGGTTTGCCAACGCCGACGGCGTTCTCCAGCCAGGCATGTTCGGGCGCATCAACGTGCCGGGGTCGCTGCCGCATAGCGGCGTCCTGGTGCCCGACGAGGCGGTCGGCGCCGATCAGGATCGCCGCATCGTGTACCTAGTGGATGAGGCTGGGATGGTGTCGGCGAAGCCCGTGCGCACCGGCCCGCTTCTCGACGGCTACCGGGTGATCCGCGCGGGCCTGACCGGCGACGAGACGATCATCGTCAACGGGCTGATGCACGCCAGGCCCGGCACCAAGGTGAAGGTCGAGATGGTGACGTTGCCGCCCAAGGTCGAGACCGCCGGGTTGCAGCAATGAGGTTCGCCCATTTCTTCGTCGACCGTCCGATCTTCGCATCGGTGGTTTCGATCGTCCTGCTGATCCTCGGCGGGATTGCCTATACCCAGCTGCCGATCGCGCAATATCCCGAGATCGCGCCGCCGACCATCGTCGTTCGCGCCCAGTACCCGGGCGCCGACGCCGAGACAGTGGCAGCGACGGTGGCAACGCCGATCGAGCAGGAGATCAACGGCGTCGAGGGCATGCTTTACATGTCGTCCTATTCGTCGGGCGACGGAGCGATGGCGCTGACCATCACCTTCAAGCTGGGCACCGATCTCGACCAGGCGCAGGTGCTGGTGCAGAACCGCGTCTCGGTCGCCGAGCCGCGCCTGCCCGAAGAAGTCCGCCGCCTCGGCATCACCACCATCAAGAGCTCGCCCGACCTGATGATGGTCGTGCACATGCTGTCGCCCGACAATACCTACGACCAGCTCTACGTCTCGAACTACGCCCGCTCGCGGGTGCGCGACATACTGCTCAGGTTGGACGGCGTCGGCGACCTCATCATCTTTGGCGAACGCGAATATTCGCTGCGCATCTGGCTCGATCCGGAAAAACTGTCCGCCTTGGGGATGACCTCGGGCGATGTGGTGCAGGCGCTGCGCGACCAGAACGTCCAGGTGTCGGGCGGCTCCATCGGCGCGCCGCCGACCAATACCGGCACGGCGTTCCAGTACACGGTCACCACGCAAGGCCGCTTCAACGACGCACGGGACTTCCGATACGTGATCGTCAAATCGGCCGAAGACGGCCGCCTGATCCAGCTGCAGGACGTGGCGCGCATCGAGCTCGGCGCCAAGGATTACGTCACCAACTCCTATCTCAACGGCAAACCGGCGGTGGCGCTCGCCATCTTCCAGCGGCCAGGCACCAATGCGCTCGCCGCAGCCGCGGAGATCCAGGACAAGATGAAGGAGCTTTCCCAGGACTTCCCGAAGGGATTGAGCTACGACATCGTCTACAATCCGACCGAGTTCGTCGCCGAGTCGATCCAGGAGGTCTACAAGACGATCCTCGAGGCGATGGTTCTGGTCATCATCGTCATCATCGTCTTCCTGCAATCGTGGCGCATGGCGATCGTGCCGATCGTGGCGATCCCCGTGTCGCTGATCGGCACGCTGGCGGTGCTTTACGCCGCCGGCTTCTCCCTCAACATGCTGACGCTGTTCGGCCTCGTGCTGGCCATCGGCATCGTCGTCGACGATGCGATCGTCGTGGTCGAGAACGTCGAGCGAAATATCGCCAGCGGGCTGGCGCCCAATCCGGCGTCGCATCTGACCATGGACGAAGTCGGAACGGCGGTCATCGCGATCTCGCTGGTGCTGATAGCGGTGTTCGTGCCGACAGCCTTCATTCCCGGCATTTCCGGGCAGTTCTACCTGCAGTTTGCGATCACCATCGCGGTGTCGACGGCGATCTCGGCATTCAATTCGCTGACGCTCTCGCCGGCCTTGGCCGCGCTGCTGTTCAAGCCGCACCACACTGCTGCGGCGCCGCCGCGCTTTTTCCTGGCGCGGTTTGGACGGGCGCTCGCCGACGGCTTCAATCGCGGCTTCGACAAGGTCGCCCATTGGTATTCGAGCATCGTGCGCGTGTTGGTCGGCTCGCGGATAGCGATCGCCGCCACGCTGGCCGTTTTCGCGGCCCTCATCTACGCCACGGTCTATATGGTTCAGACGGTGCCGCGCGGTTTCATTCCGTCGCTCGACCAGGGCTATGCGATCGTCGTCGTCCAGTTGCCGGACGGCGCCTCGCTATCGCGGACCGATGCCGTCATCCAGCAGGCGTCGCAGATCATCCAGAAAACGCCGGGCGTCGACTACGCGGTCGCCTTCGCCGGCTTCTCCGGTGCCACCTTTACCAATGCCAGCAACGCGGGCGTGATCTTCGCCAGGTTCAAGCCGTTTGACGAGCGACTGGAAACCGGCCAGTCCGCGACCCAGGTCATCGGCAATTTGTTCGGCAGCCTGCAAAGCATCAAGGAAGCCTTCATTATCGCACTGCCGCCGCCGCCGATCCGCGGCGTCGGCAATGCCGGCGGCTTCAAGCTGCAGATCCAGGAGCGCAACAGCGCCGACATGCGGCAGATCCTGGCGCTTGCCTATGAAATTGCCGGCAAGGCCAACAAGACGGCGGGGCTGACCGGCGTGTTCACCACCTTCTCCGCGTCCAGCCCGCAATTCTTCCTGGCGATCGATCGCGACAAGGCGCGCATCCTGAACGTGCCGATCCCCAATATCTTCGAGACGCTGTCGATCAATCTGGGCACCGCCTACGTCAACGACTTCAACGCTTTCGGGCGCGTCTACCAGGTGCGCGCGCAGGCCGACCAGGCGTTCCGCCTCGATCGCGCCGACATCTTGAAACTGAAGGTGCGCTCGGCGACCGGCGCGCTGGTTCCGCTGGGCACGTTGATCGAGATCCGCGACGTCACCGGCCCGGCGCTGGTCCAGCGCTACAACATGTACGTCTCCGTGCCGCTGCAGGGCAACGCCGCGCCCGGTGTTTCCACCGGCGATGCGCTTGCCAAGATGGAAGCAATCACGGCACAGACGTTGCCGGCCGGTACCTCCTACGAATGGACCGAACTCGCCTATCAGGAGCGCAACACCGGCAATGCCGCTGTCTATATCTTCGGACTGTCGGTGCTGTTCGTGTTCCTGGCGCTGGCGGCGCAATATGAAAGCTGGGTGCTGCCGTTCGCCATCGTGCTGGTGGTGCCGCTCGGCGTGCTCGCAGCGTTGCTCGGCGTGTCGTTCCGAGGGCTGGACAACAACATCCTCGTGCAGATCGGCCTCATCGTGCTGATCGGACTTGCCGCCAAGAACGCGATCCTCATCGTCGAATTCGCGCGGCAGGCGCAGGAACGCGGCCTGTCGGCCGCCGAGGCTGCCGTCGAAGCCTGCCGGCTCAGGCTGCGGCCGATCCTGATGACCGCCTTCTCGTTCATCCTCGGCGTCGTGCCGCTGATGATCGCGACAGGCCCGGGCGCGGAAATGCGCCAGTCGCTCGGCACCGCGGTGTTCTCCGGCATGCTCGGCGTCACCTTCGTCGGCCTGTTCCTGACGCCGGTGTTCTACGTCACGCTAAGGTCGCTGTTTTCACGGCGCAAGCCGCATGCGGAGGCCGAGCCTTCGGCACCAGCAGAGGTGCCGTCGGAGACGGCCGCCGAGTAGTGTTACACGGGCAGTTCGTGGCGCTGCCGACTATTTCGTTTTGGTGTTGAATTCACGGTTTGCGGCATAGTCGATAGTGAAGGTGCCCGCAGGAGCGCGAACGCCCTGCTTCACGTTGGATATGGTGACTGTCGAGGTAAGGCCCCTCTCGTCAGTCAGGGTCCATCTGCGTAGATCGAGCGATTCCCTGTCAAACACCATAGTGATATTCGAATTGCCGAAGGCCGACTTGTCGGCCAGCCTGATGATCACCTGGGCGCCATCGTCCTTGATACTTTTGAGGCGATTGCCGGAAAAGTTGACCTGATTGTCGAGGAGCAGCTTGAGCGGCGTCTTCGAGAGAGCATAAAGCCGCGATGTCTTGAGCTTATTGTTATAGACCACCAAGGATTTTCCATCTGCATTACGCTGACCCCTGATTGGCCTGCATAGTTGAACCGGATCTTGCCCGGCCGCTGGAGGAAAAATTTCCCTTTGGTCCTTTCCGCTCTTGGCCCCGACTGGACAAAGTCCCCGGACATGGACTTTACCGATGAGAAGTGATCGGCAATCGTCTTCGCTTCTACAGGTGCGGCCAAGGCCGCAGTCGAAAGTTCGGCGTTTATCGCGACAGCGCTGACAACGGCTAACCAGAAAGCCAGCAGTCTTTTGCTGTCATATGCCATTCAAGTTATCCTACCCCGAGCAGGCGCGTGATCGAAAGAGATCACGCGCCTTTGAGATCAGTAGCCGTCCGGGCACTGAGCAACGTAAACTCGACCGTTCCGACCGCGATATCTGCACTGGCCGGCTTCGCTGGCGTGCCCGATGACCGCCCCGGCCAGCGCTCCGACCGCCCCGCCAACAACCGCCCCTTTTACCGGGTCGCCGGCCACTGCTGCGCCTACAGCTGCGCCACCCAAACCACCGACGGCAGCGCCTTGTTCGGTGCGGGAGCATGCCGCGAGCGGAATGAGTAGGCTCAAAATGAGCAGCGTCTTCTTCATTGGTTCTCTCCTGGGGCCGTTATTAGCCGAAGCTTAAATGCGCCACGGAGTTTTTCGATCCATCGGAGTGTTTGGGGCGCAATCCAAATCTGCGGGAACGGGCTAAGGTCCCGGATCCATCGTACACGCCTCCCAGAGGTAAGTCGTCTTTGGGCAAGCTCGGCCGTTCAGAGTAGTTGGATTTTGCTCTATCCCTCAGTAGGCTTGCCGAAGATCAGGCTCAAAAATTCGCTCAGCCAGCGCTTGAGGTGCATATCCCAGATCAGCCGGCCGCCGAGATGGTCGCGGCCGGGCTGCGCGCCGGGCAATTCGAAACGGTGTGCGCCGCGCACCACCCAGCGCTGCATCATCAACCGGGTCAGTTCGCCATGGAACTGGATGCCCCAGGCATTGTCGCCATAGCGAAAAGCCTGGTTGGGGTAGGTTTCCGCCGTCGCCAGCAGCGTCGCATCCCTGGGCAGCGAAAAGCCTTCGCGGTGAAACTGGTAGACCATGTCGGGCCAGGGCAGCAGTTTCTTGCCGGCCTCGGTCGGCTTCAGCGGATACCAGCCGATCTCGACCAGCCCCTCGCCATGCCCCTCGACCTTGCCGCCGAGATGATTGGCCAGCATCTGCGCGCCAAGGCAGATGCCGAGGACGGGCCGGTTCTCCTTTAGCGGAATATTGAGCCAGTTGGTCTCGCGGCGGACGAACTCATCTTCGTCATTGGCGCTCATCGGCCCGCCGAACACCACGGCGCCGGCGTGTCCCTCCAGCGTCTCCGGCAGGCTGTCGCCGAGAGGCGGCCGGCGGATGTCGAGGTCGAAACCTTCCTCGAGCAGCATGTGGCCAACCCGGCCGGGGCTCGAAGTCTCCTGATGCAGCACGATCAGGATTTTTGGTTTCGAGCTCGGTCTGGACGGCATGGAAAGGCGGAATCCTATTCGTCGCTCGACGTTCCGCTGGCGCCGGGCGCGGCGGCCGCCGCCTTGCGGCGCGCCTCGACGCGATCCTGGCGCTCGACGCCGATCAGTTCGGCAACGCGCCAGACGGTGTTGTCCTCCAGTTCATGCAGTTCGCCGTCGGCATAGACGATTTCCCACATCAGGCCGATGAAAGCCTTGCGCGCCTCGGCGTCGAGATGGCGCTTCAAGACGCTGGTGAAGGCATAGAGGTCGATCGCCTCATTGTCGGCGCGCTCGCCGGCGGCGGCCAGTGCATCGAGCTCGTCGCCGCTGATCGAATAGCTCTGCGCCAGCACCTGCTTGAACCGCTCCCACTCGACATCCTGGCGCACGCCGTCGGCATTCATCACATGATAGAGCAAAGCCGACGCCGCAACGCGCGGATCGTCCGCATTGGCGCGAGCCCCAGCCCCGGAGGGCAGGTCTTTCAGAAAGGCCAGGACGCGTTCGAACATGGTGCTCACTTCACTTTATTGGAGCATGATCTTTTCCAAAAACCGGTATCCACTTTTTGGGATCATGTTTCAGGGATCAAAACAGGCGGAAGCGGCGCGGTGACTTCTCCGCTTCGTCATCGGGGTCGACGCCGGGGTCGTCGGGCAGCCGCGCCAGTTCCTCGGCAGGTTCGACGGGTTCGGCATCGGGTGGTATTGCGGCGAAAGCGGCGGCGGTGACCGGCGTGACCTGGTCATCGCCCACAGCGGGCTTCGGCTCGGTCGGCGCCTCGCTGATCGTCCTGGCGATGGCCGGATGATCGATCACTTCGGCTTCCTTTGCCGGCTTGGCAGGTGCGAGCACAGGAACATCGGCTTCGTCTTCATGGCTGTCGATGAGCTGGCCCAGCCGCTCCATCGGCGCGCGCCAGGCGAAAGCGTCGAGCTTGCCGCTGACCGGCGATACCGGCGCCCAGCGTTCGGAGACGACGCCGTCGGCGACCCAGGCCGGATCGCGCGGCGCGCGGACCGCCTTGGACAGCAATTGCCTGATCTTGCCCTGGTCGCCGGTCTCTGCCTCCTCGATATCGGCCAGCAGCAGGTAAGCGCCTTCCCGGCGATCCATGCGGATCGCCGCTTCCGCCTCGCGGCGGGCGGTGGAAAAATCCTGCGCATCGAGCGCGGCGCGCGCCACCGTCATCGACGATTCGGCATTGTTGCGCTTCAGCTCCTGCAGCTTCTTCGCCCGGTTGAGACGATCGACCACGGCATCTCCCGGCCTTGCATGGGTGTAGAGCTCGGCGATCTCGGGATGCGGCTCCGCCTTCCAGGCTGCCTCAAGGATCTTCGAGCCTTTGCGCACATCGTTCTGTTTGAACAGAAGATTGGCGGCTGCAACCGCGGCCGGCGCGAAATCGGGCGCGAGCTTGTTTGCCTCGAGTGCCGCTGCCTTGGCTGCATTGGGGTCGCTGTCGGTCAGCGCCTGCGCCTTGGCGGTCAACAGCACAGCGCGGCGGCGATTGGCGGCGTCGCGTTCGATCTGCCTGGTCGACTTCTGCGCCTCCACCAGCTTCAGCGCGCCGTCCCAGTCGCCGCGCCCGGTCAGATCTTCAAGCGTCGATTCGGCGGCCCAAGCCAGTTGCGGTGCGACGGAAGCGGCGCGCCCGGCATAGTGACGCGCGGCGTTGCGGTCGCCGAGCCGTTCGGCTTCGAGATAGAGCCCGCGCAGGCCGAGCAGCCGCATTTCGGGGTCGTCGAGCATGGCCTCGAATTTTTCGCGCGCGCCCTCATGGTCGCCTTCGAGCAGCGAGGCTTGCGCTTCGAGCAACTGGATCAGCGGCTCCTGGTCGGAGCGGATCAGCTTGGCGGCTTCCTTGGACTTCTTGCGGGCCAGCGCGCCATCGCCGGCGCCGGCTGCGATCATGCCGGTCGACAGCGCCTGATAGCCACGGTCGCGGCGGCGGACGCGGAAATAGCGCGAGATCGTGTACGGGCTGTTCCACAGCGACTTGATCAGCCACCAGACGATCATCACCGCTGCGACGACGGCAACGATCGCCACCGCCGCCACCATCAGGCTGACCTGGTATTGGTAACCGTTGAAGGTGACGACCATCTCGCCGGGACGATCGGCCAGCCAGGCAAAGCCGAGGCCGAGCGCGAAGACGGCGGCGAGAAAGATGAGAATGCGGATCATCGTGTCGTCCTCATGCCTTCATCGCACCTGCAATCAGCGCGTCGACCTGCATCTCGACGTCGATGCGCGCCTTCAGTTTGCCGGCAAAGTCGGCGCCGGCAGCCTTGACTGGATCCGGCAGCGTTGCGTATTCGCTGAGCGCCTTGGCGTAGTCGCCCTGATTGACCGCCACTTCGATGCGCGCCACGGTTTCCGGCGCGCCGGCGCCTTCGACGGCGCCGATCGGCCGAACCTTGACCAGCGATTCGGCGCTCGACAAAAGGTTCTGGAAGAAGCCGGCATTTTCATCGACCGGCGTCGCCGCCGCGACCATCGCATTGGCCGCGGCATCGGCCTCGCCGGCGATCTCGGTGCGGGTCGGGACGCCCTTTTCAGCGTAGGGACGCAGCGCCGCAATCTGCGGTGCATCGGGCGAGATCGCTGCGAAGGTCTCCAACTCGGCGGCGAACGGCGCGCCGCGGTCAAGCGCCGCCTTCAAGGCCGAAGCGGCGATGGCCATCGCGATCTTTGGCTGCGAGGCCTGCGCATCGACCTTGCCGGCGAGCTGCGTCACCGACTGCTCCAGCGCGGCGATCTTGCCTTCCTGCGTCTTGGCTGCCTCACCGGCCGATTTCACCAGTGCGTCGAGGCCCGCCAGTCTTTCATTGAGCGGCGCGAGATCGACGGGCGCTGCACCACTGGCCTGGCGAAGGGCGGCAACCGCCGTCTCGATCTGCTTGACCTTGTCGCCAAGCGCTGCAAGCCCGGCATTGTCGCCGGCGCCGCCCTTTTCGACCGCCGATTTCAGCGATGCGACATCGGCCTTGACCTGATCCAGCGCCGAAGACAGCCCGTCGACCTTGGCGGTTGCGGCGCTATTGCCGCTGGCTTCCCTGAGGTCGGCGATTTCGCGCTTCAGCGAAGCGATCTCGCCATTGACGCCGTCGAGCGAGACCGTGCCCGCCCCTGAGCCCGGAGCGCCAAGCATGCCGGCAAACTGCAGCCCGCCGGCGGCAGCCAGCGCGATGACACCGCCGATGATGCCGGCGGCAATGCCGCTCGTGCGCTTCGGTTGCGCGGCCATGGGCTGGTTCCCGGCTGTTCTTGGGGTTTCCTTGGGTGCACCCGGCTTGAGCGAGGCATCCTCGAAATTGTAGTCGGAGGTTCTGGCGCGCGGTGGCGCATCCGAAGCGGTGGGATAAGGCTGCTCCGCCTGGGTGGACGCCTTGGCATCGGCGCTTTCGGGAGCGGCCTGCGCCGCGGCGTCGGAGTGCTCCCACGGCTCGAGATCGGCTTGATCGGCATGAACGGGCTCGTCAGGCGTCTCCGGCTGCGCATTGGCCATGGCAGCCGCATCCTCGGCCGCAACCGATTCTGCCGGGCCCCCGACGTCATCCGAGTTGGCGACATCCGTCTTGGCGGCATCCGCATCGGCAATGCGCGAGACAGCGCCGGGTTCGAGTTCGATGGTCACCGGCTCGCGGCGGCTTTTCGAATGTCGCATCTTCGGCGTCTTGACCATGCCTGGGCTCCGCAATCCTGCTTCGTCTGGGCGCCCGACGGCGCGTGATGGTTTGAAAAATGGTCTAGCACATCATCATCAGGTGAAAAGGGGCGGCGTGATGACACGGGGCTCAGTCGCCGCGGTGCAACAGCTCAAGCAGCGCCTCCTCCTGCGGTTCCCGCGCCATGCGTATTTTTTTGCCGGCGGCATTGTCAAATGCCGCTGCCACGCGCTCGGAGAGCGCAAAAGCCTGCATGTTTTCAAAGAGATCGCGCAGCCCCGCCCGGTTGGTCAAGGCCTGCAACGCTGCCGCCGCCTTGGCTGAATAGAGCAGCACCGCGTCGACCGCCTGATCGGACAGGCGTGCACGGATTTCATCATCGGAATAATCGAGCGAAATCGTGTCGTAGGTTTCGACGGTGCGGACCTCGACGCCGACCTTTCGCAGCCGCGCCTCGAATGCCGGAAACCGCACGCGCCCTGTGAGATAGACGACCGCCTTGCCGGAAAGGCCGGCAGCAATCGCCTCGGCCAGCCGCTCGGCGTCGCCCGCCCCTTCGCTGACCGACAAGAACCCTGCCGAACGTGCCGCTTCAGCCGTCCTGCGTCCGACGGCATGGCAAGGCAAGGCGGCGAGCGCACGAATGAGTTCTTTCGGCGCATGCCGCACGGCATTGGCGCTGGTCACAGCGACGGCCACGGCATCGTCGCTCGCAGCATCGGCGCCAACCGGCAGTGTCACCGTTTCGGTCAGCGGCAGAAGGAGCGGCTCAAATCCCAATTCCTGCAGCCGCCGCATGGTTCGCGACGCCCCCGGTTGCGGCCGCGTCACCAGGACACGCATATCAGACCCAGCCGTCGAAGAAGGTTTCGCCCGCTTTGACCCGCACCATCCTGGCCGCGTCCGTGCCGATGTCAGCGGCATCCAGCGCCAAGCCTTCGGCCTTGACCTCATGCGATTGCGTGCCATCGGGCGAAATGATCAGCCCGGCGAAAACCAGCCTGCCGCCCGATATCGTCGCATAGCCGGCGATCGGCGTGCGGCAGGAGCCATCGAGCGCCGCCAGGAAGGCGCGCTCACAGGCCAGCGCCTGGCCTGTCGGCACATCATGGATGGCCACCAGCATCTTTTCGACCTCGCTGTCGCCGATGCGGGTTTCGATGCCGATTGCGCCTTGTCCCGGCGCCGGCGGAAAAGCATCGAGCGGCATCAGATCGGTGACGACATGGCCGAGCCCGAGCCGCTTCAGCCCGGCATAAGCGAGGATCGTGCCTTCGGCGACGCCTTCCTCCAGCTTGCGCAGCCTGGTCTGCACATTGCCGCGGAACATGACCACGTCTAGGTCCGGCCGCATGCGCCGGATCAGCGCCTGGCGCCTGAGCGAAGACGACCCGACCTTGGCGCCTTGCGGCAAATCAACAATGCGCTTCACCACCTTGCCGATGAAGGCGTCCCGCGCATCCTCGCGCGGCAGGAAGGCGGACAGCTCCAGCCCGTCCGGCAGCACTGTCGGCATATCCTTGGAGGAATGCACGGCGATATCGATCGTGCCGGCCAGCAGCGCCTCTTCGATTTCCTTGGTGAACAGGCCCTTGCCGCCGGCTTCCGACAGCGGCCGGTCCTGGATGCGGTCGCCGCTGGTCGAAATGACGACGACCTCGAAGGCTTCCGCCGGCATGCCATGCGCTTCCATCAGCCGCGCCTGCGTCTCATGCGCCTGGGCGAGCGCCAGCGGGCTGCCGCGTGTTCCTATTTTCAAAGTTTGCATGGCGCGCGGTCCGTGATAACCCCCGGCTGGCTTTGCGTTTCCGGCGCTCTCCCTAGCGAGGCCCGCCTCTACTAACTAGGAAAGTCCGGCGACACAATCTCTGGAGATAGCGACGAATTGATCCGCGTTCTGGGCATTGAGACGAGTTGCGACGAGACCGCCGCCAGCGTGGTGACGCTGGACGGCGATTCCGTGCCGGTGATTGCGTCCAACATCGTGCTCAGCCAGATCGAGGAGCACGCCGCCTTCGGCGGCGTCGTGCCGGAGATCGCCGCGCGCGCCCATGTCGAGGCGCTGGACGGCATTGTCGAGGCCGCTCTTGCGGATTCGGGCGTAGCCCTGGCCGACATCGACGCCATTGCCGCCACTGCGGGCCCCGGCCTGGTCGGCGGGCTGATCGTCGGCCTGATGACGGCCAAGGCGATTGCAGCGGCCGCCGGCAAGCCGCTGATCGCCATCAACCATCTCGAAGGCCACGCACTGACCGCAAGGCTGACCGACGGGCTCGACTTTCCCTATTTGCTGCTGCTGGTTTCCGGCGGCCACACGCAGATCGTCGCCGTGCACGGTGTTGGCGACTACCAGCGCTGGGCGACGACCATCGACGACGCGCTCGGCGAAGCTTTCGACAAGACGGCCAAAATGCTCGGCCTGCCCTATCCCGGCGGCCCGAATGTCGAAAAGGCGGCAATGTCGGGCGATGCGACGCGCTTTGCCTTTCCGCGGCCGATGAGGGGCTCGGCGCAGCCCGATTTCTCCTTCTCCGGCCTCAAGACCGCCGTGCGCCAGGCGGCGGCCGCCATCCAGCCGCTGAGCGAGCAGGATGTCGCCGACATCTGCGCCTCGTTCCAGGCGGCGGTAGCCGACGCACTTGGCGACCGCGTGGCCCGCGCGCTGGCCCGCTTCCGCGACGAATTTCCGGACAAGGCCGAGCCGGCGCTGGTCGTTGCCGGTGGCGTCGCCGCCAACAGAGCGATCAAGGCGACGCTGCAGAAGCAGTGCGCCGAGGCCGGCTTCGCCTTTGTCGCGCCGCCGCTCAAACTGTGCACCGACAACGCGGCGATGATCGCCTGGGCCGGCATCGAGCGGTTGCGGGCAGGCCTTTCGCAAGAGAACGGCTTCGATTTCGTGCCGCGTTCGCGCTGGCCGCTGGACAGCATTTCGGCCCCGATGGTCGGCTCTGGCCGGCGCGGAGCGAAAGCATGAGCGCCAGCAAGACAAGCGGCAGGGACAGAACCGGCTGGCGCGTCGCCGTGCTTGGCGGCGGCGCCTGGGGCACGGCGCTGGCGCTGGCGATGCTGCGCGCCGGTCACGATGTCCGGCTCTACGCCCGCGTCGAAGAGACGGTTTCCGCGATCCGCCGCGGCGAGAACCCGCGTTATCTCCCCGGCATCGCCATTGAAACAGGCATTGCGGCGACCAGCGATATCGGCACGGCCCTGACTGATGCCGATTGCGCGCTGGCCGTGGCGCCGGCACAGGCGCTGCGCGCCATGCTGACGACGGCAAAGCCCCATATGCCGAAAGGCATCCCGCTGGTTCTCTGCGCCAAAGGCATTGAGCGCGACACCGGCGCGCTGCTGTCGGCGATCGTTGATGAGATTCTGCCCGAAACTCCGGTTTCGGCCCTGTCCGGTCCGAGCTTTGCCGCCGACGTCGCCAGGGGTCTGCCGACCGCTGTCGTGGTTGCTGCACGCGACGACGCCTTGGCGGCCGAACTTGCCGCGCGCTTTTCGGCGCAGAACCTGCGCTGCTATTCCAGCGACGATTTGATCGGCGTCGAGATCGGCGGTGCTTTGAAGAATGTGTTCGCCATTGCCGCTGGCGCCGTCACCGGCGCTGGGCTCGGCGCCAGCGCGCAGGCCGCCATGGTGACACGCGGCTTCGTCGAACTGCGCCGCATCGGCGCGTCCTTCGGCGCCAAGCCGGAGACGCTGATGGGGCTTTCCGGCCTCGGCGACCTTTTGCTCACCTGCTCTTCCGCCCAGTCGCGCAATTTCGCCTATGGGCTGGCGCTGGGGCAAGGTAAGCCCTTGTCGGGACTGCCGCTCGCCGAAGGCGTACCGACGGCGGCGATCGCCGCCCGCATCGCCACCGAGCGCGACATCGACGCGCCGATCATCGCTGCGGTGTCGGCGATACTGGACGGCACGATCACCATTCGGCAGGCTGTCACGGCATTGATGACCCGGCCGCTGAAGACCGAAACCGGTATTTAATTGTAAACTCCCGTAAACAGCTCGGCATTGTCCCCGCCAGGCACGATGCGGTTTTTATAGTCACCTTCCGGCAGCAGCAGTGCCTCGGCTGGACCGTTGCGCAGGACAAACTCGCTGGTACCTGCCTCCAAGGATAGGGGCGAAGAATGCGAGGTGCCGTTTATCTCGACCTCGCCGTCTGCAAGCTCCCCGCTGGTCGTGTACAGGCTGTATCGTCCGGCGACAGGCACCTTGAAAACGACCGGACGACCGGAATAGAGGCGACGACCAGCCATTCTGATGTTGGGAGCGATCTGGACGTAGCTGTCGCGGATGAGAGGCGCGATGACGGTATCGATCAAATCCATGCGATATGACCAGAGGACCATCTTGGGCGGGGAATCCGAGAGAACTTTGTAGGCTTCCGATTGCCTGCCTTCCTGCAATGTTTTCAAGACATAATGCTGGTCGAGCCAGAGTGTGGAGGGCTCCTGTCGATTGGGCAGCATGGCGATGCCGTCGAAATACTTCTCATCCGGTGCGAGCAAAGATTCCGCGCGCGAGACCAGTTCAAGCTGGGTCTGATTGTTGAGGCGTAGGTAAACGACATTGCTCGCGTAGCTCATGGCGATGGCTGTGATCAGCACCGCGAGGACAGGAACCCGGTAGCGCGCGTGGGTTGCGGTGCTGTCGAGAAGCTCCAACGACCAGAGCGCAACGAACGGCAACGCCATGATGAAGACATAAGGCCAGGGCTGGTCGTGCGTGAATACCAGCACCGTGATGACGAGTGAAAAGATCAGCGCAATTCGCCTTCGACCATCGAGTTTCATGATCCGCATCAGTGACAGGGCCGAACCGGAGAAACAGATCCCGTAAAGAAGGGCGTTCCGCGCCAGTGTCTGTAACACGAACTGCCTGAGTCCCCCGTAGTCACCGCCTCCACGCGTCGCAATCTCGACCGGGCCAAGTATAAGGTTTTTGGCCGCGAGAACAGGGGCGCCTCCACCGAAGATCAAGCAATAGACCATTATCGGAACGACCCATCCAAGCACGAGCCACCCTCCGCGAACCGCCCCTGTTGCGTAGCGTCTCATCAAGGCTGCGTCAGCAACAAGGCCGATGCCGAGCGCAACGTTGAAGTAGACCGATTTCTGAGTGATGACGAAGGCAAGGCCACTTAGCATGCCGGCGGCAACAAGCTGCCTTGCCCTCAACCCAGGTGCGCGCAGGACAACCAGCAACGCCGCCACGGCGAAGAACACTGCCGGCGGTTCGGCGATGGTACGAAAGATGCGCTCCATGAAATTCGAAAAGCACAGGAGAACGAGGACGATCGTCAAAGCGCGCACGCGATCCTCGCCCAGAGCGCGAGCGCATGCGTAGATCAAAGAGATCGTCCCGCAGGCCAGCAGCGCAGTCTGCATGCGGCCAGCAAGCAGGATCGACGTGGCATTCCAGCCGATCAGATGAGCAATCTCATAAAAAACCGCATAACCGACCGCCTTGGGGTGCCAGATCGTACCGAACAGGCCGTTGGAGAAATATTTGGCCCATCCGAGTTGGACGAATTCATCCATGACGAAGCGGATGTTCCAGGCCAGAATGAACAGCAAGATGATCTTGAGTGCGATCAGGACATGCAGATAAATTGAGATTTGGCGCTGCCCGAGAGCGAACAGCTTGTTTGGTCCCGGCTCCTGCGTATTCAAGACAACCCCCTCGATCGTGCCCAGGCAGACCACCCCTACCCTTGCCGGACGCCAGCGCGTGCTGCCTCGCTGGGCGCACCGCCCTTCATCCCCAGACAATAACTTCCAGGCCGGCAGCTCCGCTTGGCGAAGCATGGTTCCACCGCGGTTAATTTTCCGAGCACTGTGCGGAACTGCGGCCGTCGCGCTTCGGATTCTTGCAGTGCTCCGCGCCAGCCAGTCTATTCGCAGCGGACTTTAGCCGCTGTTAGCCTTTTGCTTGCTAAGAAGGGGTTATGTTCAGACATGGCAACCTGCCTCCTGCGACAATGCGGAGGCTTGAAAGGACATCGCGTGCTACAACCCAAGATGGCATCGGGCCTCGTCTGCCCAGTCTGCTATTCCAAGCTTGGCACAAGCCCGGTTGCCCTGACCTGCGAATCTTGCCCTGCCACCTATCCCGTGCACAAAGGCATTCCGTTCTTTGTCGAGTCGCCGGTGAGGGAGGGCTTCGACGCGAGCTTCCATGAAGAGGCGTATGCCGGTACCAGTACGCGCGCCCGTCTCTACAATTCGCTGAAGCAGGTCATCACCAGCGAATATTCACCGCACGACACGCTGAATTCGTTTCTTGCGTCGATACCTCAGGACTCAATGATCGTTGAGTTCGGCTCCGGCGCACGGCGCGTCCGCCCCGATGTCCTCAACATCGACCTGTTCCCCACGCCGAACGTCGATCTGGTTGCGAATATCGAGCACACGCCGCTTGCGAGCAATTCCGTCGACTTCGTCATTCTGGACAGCGTGATCGAGCATGTTCCCAATCCGGTAGCGGTCGTCGATGAAGTGTTCCGTGTCCTGAAGCCGGGTGGAAAGCTGCTGTGCATCAACCCCTTCCTGTTCCCCTATCATGGCTATCCCGCCCACTACTGCAACTTCACAAAGGATGGGATCGAGCAGCTTCTGCAGCGGTTCGCAAGGGTGGAGGTCCAGACGCATCAAGGACCGACAAGCGCGATCGTCAACATCCTTTCGGAATATATCGGCGTCGTTATCGGTCGAGAGAACCGAACCCGCTACATGATAGCGAAAGCCGCAATCCTGACGCTGACATTCCCGTTGAAGTTTATCGATAAATTTCTGGTCGATCGCCCGGAGAGTCACCGGATCGCCAGCATGCTCAGCACCATCGCGACCAAATAGCGTGTCGGTGATCCGCGCTTACCGCCTCGTGACACGCCGGGATCCACCCATCTGCTACCAGCTGAGCAGTTCACAATAATTCGGCCGGTCCGGTGATGCCGATGCTCTCTTTGCCGTCGGGAAATGCCGCTTTGCCATGGCCGCGAAGTCCGAACGCGAAAACAAGACGACATGCTTGTCTCCGGTAATGTGCCGGTCCGCAAGAAGCGACAAGGTGGCGCGTATTCCACCAGGCTCGATGTCCTTGAGGATGATCTTCCGGCAGGCCCAGCGTTCGCAACCGGCGGCCAGCGATTTGAAGAACGCGTCGCGCCCATCGACCGGTACATGATGAATGACGTCGGAAATCGTGACGACATCGTAAGACCCTTGCACGCTGGAAAGGTCCGTCGCGGGCAGAAGTTTGACCTTTGCCCGATTTGCGTTGCTTAGAAACGCACCGATCGAAGGGGCGAGATCGCACATCGTAACCGTCAGGTCGGGGCGCCGATCGAGCAGCCGGTCGACAAGCGCTCCATCACCGCCGCCGATATCCAAAACCTTCGCGCCGTTCGGCAATTCGCGATCGAGAAAATCCGCGATTACATTGAGATTGACGAAAACACGACGGTAGACGTCTCCGACCGGCTTGAAATGGCGGCCAAGAGCCCTGCGTATGATCTGACCTGGCGGTAACATTCTTATTCCTCGTTTCCCGCAAATTGCTGTGTGGCTGGGCGAGACGATGCCGTCGGCGCGGTGGCGGGCCGCAGATTGAACCGTGACAAGATCGCCAGGTGCGCAACGACAACGTTCCAGATGAGCAATGCGACGGTGGCGATCGGAGACGCGATCGCAACACCAAGGCCAAGCCAGGAACAGAGAAGCACCATCATGGCTACCGAGATCGGGTAGGCCGCAGCCACGCCTGCCGCAAAACGCGCAAATGCCTTGAAGCGCAGCGGTTTGCCGAAGGTGAACCAGCTGTGCAGAGCGTAGCCGGTCGGCGTCACCGCCAGGAATGAAATCATGATGCCCAGCAGGTAGTGCCTGCCCAGCTGATCGACCGTAATCATGATGACATTGTGCGCAATTGCGCATATCGCTCCCACCACAATGTACCGCCATCCCCGTTCCAGAAGCGGTCTTTCGCTCTGGTCCACTGGGATGTCGGCGATCCTGACAGAGCTGGACATTGCCTCAGAAAGCTCCTGTCAGTTTCGCGCGAAGCCGGCACATGACACGCTCACGCAGCCGCGAATCGCGCAAATAGCGCCTCAATCCCGTCGGCCCGAGCGACAGCATAATACGAGCGGCTCGAAGCAAGGCCTTCAAGTCGCCGGCTGACGCAGCCGCCAGCGACACATTAACGCTGATCGATGCTCGAGCAGCAGATTCGATCCGGCGCCGGCTGCGCGCCGAAAGCCGGTCCAAATGGCGCTCCAGGACAGTCTGCATTTGCGAACGGAATTCGTTCGCATCGCGCGATCCGGTTACGGTCAGCGAATCGCCATGAACCCGGAAGGCCGTGGTTATCTCCTGGTGATAAATGACGGGTCCGGCAACGGCGAGCTTCGCCCATATATCCCAATCAGCCGTATACCAGAGCCTCTCATCCATACCCCCGCATGCCAGCCACGCATTCCGACGAAATATCGGAGCAGGCACGGACACGAAATTCTGTACGAGAAGCCGTTCCAGCAAGAAGTCGGATTCGAGCACCTTGTCGCTCGGCAAGGGACAGTTCCAGCATCCCATTCGCCGGCCGTGGCGGTCGACGATCGCAGTCGGGGCCAAGTGAAGCGCTGCTTCGGGCAGGTCCTCGAGCCAGCGTCGCGTGGCCTCTATGCGCCCGGGCAACCAAAGGTCGTCTTGGTGGAGTATGCAGACATAGTCGGCGGCGGCCAGCTCAACGCCCAGATTGGTCTTCGACTGCCAGGGCGCAAGATCTTTTCGCCGCAGCAGCCGGAAGGCCGGCCGGTGGAGAAATCGCTCGACAATGGCGGAAGTGGCGTTTGTCGGGCTGCTGTCGATAATGATTATCTCCAGGCCGTCGGTCGGCTCTGCAGCAAGCGAGTCAAGTGTTGCCCCAATCCATGCCGCCCCGTCATGGACCGGCATGACGACCGACAGAAAAGGCTTTTCGGCCGCGCCGTTTGCCGCTTGAATTTCCGCCGGCAAGGCTGCTGGAGGGCTAGAATCACGTCTGCTACTCAATGTATCAAGCAGCAATTTGAGCACGAAGCCGGACAGCACCATGGACATGCCGGCCACGCAGATGGTGGTGACTACAAAGGTCAGATGCACCGATTGCTCCATAGGGCCGCCGACAAAAATCCAATGCAGCGCGAGTGAGACGTCCGCCGCGAAGCCGGCTGCCGCGAGTACACCACCGGAAAAAACCAGCCATTCCAGAGGGCGACCGCGCGCCAGCCACGGCACAATTCGACCGCTGTAGACCGGGTGGTAGATGGCGATTGCCACCTTTGCCAGCATACCGAACAGGATCGCTGAAAGGCCAATCAACGTCGCCATGGCCGAGAGCGCGACGAAGTGAATGCCGAAATACCATCCGCCGATGCGAACAGGCCCGGCAGCGAGCGCTGCAAGGCCGGCAATGCCGGCGATCAACAAGGTCAGCCCAGGCACGAGATACATCGTATCCGGCGCATGGGCTATGATCAGCCGCAGATGCCGCCAGCCGTCCCGGAAAGAACGCAGATGCGGCGCGCGGTTGCGCTTGTCGGGGTAGAGCTTGATCGGCACTTCACGAATGGCGAGCCCGGCGCGATGCGCATTGATGATCATTTCCGAGGCGAATTCCATTCCCGGCGAGCGCGCGCCGATTTTTAGAAATGCCTCGCGCGTGAAACCGCGCATACCGCAATGGAAGTCGCGGACCGGAGAGTTGTGCAAACAGCGAGCGATGGTGGAAAGGACAGGATTGCCGAGGTAGCGATGCAACGATGGCATGGCGCCCGGCTGGATCCCGCCGGCGAACCGGTCGCCCATCACAAGTTCCGCACCCTGTTCCAACGCATCGACGAAATCGCCGAGCTGGCTCCAATCGTAGGAATCATCGGCATCCGCCATGATGAGATATTTGCCTTCGGCCGCTTCGACCGCGGCACTGATTGCCGCGCCATAGCCCTTTACCGGCTGATGAACGACCCGCGCTCCCAGCTTTTGCGCAATCTCCACCGACTTGTCCGCGGATCCATTGTCACCAACGACGACTTCCCCCTTGATGCCGCGCATCGAGAAGGCATTGAAGGCTTTGCTAATGCAGATGCCGAGCGTCAGTTCCTCGTTCAGGCAAGGAATGATTGCAGAGACCAGAACACGCTCGGTCCCCATGCCGGCCGTGAAAGCAAGCGCGACGTCGTCGATCCGAACCGTCGTGTTGCGCGCGATGCTCTCCATTGCGTCCTCTATTCAGGCGTTCTGAGCAGACCAGCCCATTTCACAATTGACTTGCTGGAGTGTTGCGTATCGAAAATTGATTATTTTTGAATTTACGAAATACTCGGTAGCGTATTTATAAGCGGCGGCAAGCAAAGCTGGTGCGCTGTTGTGGTGCGCGACGCAGCCTGTCGCGTTCGTCCACTCTTTCGGCGAAGCGGGTTGCGTTTGTGACTTTCATCAACCCACGACTGTCAACTAGGCTTGACCCATAGCGGAGATTCAATGCGTCGAGAGATCGTCATTTGGCATTGACCCGAAGCCGGCATAAAAGCAAAACCGCGATTTCGGCAGTTCAAGCGGGCTGTTGTCGCAATCCAAAACGGAGTTTTAAAAATGCTGTTTGCGTTGATTTGCAAGGACAAGCCAGGCAGCCTGCAGGTGCGGGTCGACGCGCGGCCGGTCCACGTCGCCTTTCTCGAAGGCCTGAACGCCGACAACAAACTGGCCTTTGCCGGCCCGTTCCTCGACGCCGAAGGCAAGCCCAACGGCAGCCTCGTCGTCGTCGAAGCGCCCGATCTCGCCGGTGCGCAGGCGCTGTCGGCTGCCGACCCCTATGCCAAGGCCGGGCTGTTCGAAAGTGTCGAAATCCGCCAGTGGAACTGGACCTTCAACAAGCCGGCGGCTAGTTAGTTCCGGCGGCGCCTAGAGCGATCCCAGGAAAAGTGTGTAACGGTTTTCCGTCCGGAATTGCGCAAAAAATAGTAGTTGGAGCAAAGACATGAACTACTGGCTGTTCAAATCCGAACCTTCGGTCTTCTCCTTCGAGGCGCTGAAGGCCAAGGGCAAGGCCGGCACGCAGTGGGACGGCGTGCGCAACTATGCAGCGCGCAACAACATGAAGGCGATGCAGATCGGCGATCTCGGCTTCTTCTATCACTCCAATGAAGGGCTGAACGTCGTCGGCATTGCCGAAGTCTGCGGGCTTGCCCATCCCGACAGCACCACCGACGATCCGCGCTGGGAATGCGTCGACATTCGAGCCTTCAAGGATGTGCCGAACCCGCCGACGCTGGAACAGGTCAAGGCCAATCCGAAGCTTGCCGAAATGGCGCTGGTGCGGCTCGGCCGGCTTTCCGTACAGCCGGTGACGCCGGCCGAATGGAAGGAAGTCTGCCGCATGGGCGGCCTGACGCCGGCTCCGTGACGGTCCTCACGCCGAACAGCGCGAAAAAGTTCATTCTCGACAACACGGCGCTTATGTCGCCGCCGCATGTGCCGGAGATTGTCCTCAATCTGGCCGACGAAGCGCATGACCTCTGGCAGCGCACGGAGAACGAGCTGATCGAAATCGGCCTGCCGCCGCCGTTCTGGGCCTTTGCCTGGGCCGGCGGTCAGGGCCTTGCCCGTTACGTGCTGGACAATCCGTCGGATGTGCGGGGCAAACGCGTGCTCGACTTCGCCTCCGGCTCCGGCCTTGTCGCCATCGCCGCCGCCAAGGCGGGTGCGGCGCACGTGATCGCCGCCGACATCGACCCGTTCTGCGAAACGGCGATCCGCCTCAACGCAGAGGCCAATGGCGTTGCCATCGACTTTTGCGGCACGGACTGCATCGGCACCGACGCCGGCTGGGACGTGGTGGTGGCCGGCGACGTCTTCTACGACAAATCCTTCGCCGACACGCTGATGCCGTGGTTTTCGACACTGAAGGCGCGCGGCGCTGACATCCTCGTCGGCGATCCGGGCCGCTCCTACATGCCGAAGGCGGGACTGGAGCCGCTCGCCGTCTACGAAGTGGCAGTGACGCGGGCGCTGGAGGACGCCCTGGTCAAGCGCACCACGGTGTGGCGCTTCGCTTGACGGCATTGCCGAACAGGCGTTCCATCGCGCATTGATTTAAGAATACGCATGTCGTTATCCCAGAACCGTCAGGCTTTGGGCTGCATGCTTGAGGGGAGGACTTTATGGATTTTTCAGTGGTGAACTGGCTGGCGGTGGTTGTCGCGGCCGTCGCGGCGTGGCTGTTTGGCGCCGTCTGGTACACGGCCCTCAGCAGGCCTTGGATAAGGGCGGCCAGGATCGATCCGTCAACGTCAAAGAAATCTATATTGCCCTTCATCATCTCCTTCATCGCCGAGCTGATCATGGCGCTGGTCTTGGCCTTGGTCGTCGGCGCGATGACCGGCGGCGAGCCGGTCCTTGTCGCAGGGCTGGTCTTCGGCTTCGTCCTCTGGCTGGGTTTCGTCGCCACGACGCTGACGGCCAACCATCGCTATGAGAATTTCGGCTGGGACCTGACCCTGATCGACGGCGGCCACTGGCTCGGCGTGCTGTTGATCATCGGCGCGGTGATCGGCTGGTTCGGGACGCCGGTCGCCGGCTGAGGCCTGCAGAAGTCGTCAGGTCTGCGTCCTGGCGACTTCGTCGAGGATCCATTCACGGAAAGCGATGATGCGCGGATCGTTGGCAGTGCTCTCGGGATAGACCAGGAAGTAGCCGAACTCCGGCCCCACGCGCAGACCGAGTTCAAAGGGCTGCACCAGCCTTCCCTGGGAAAGGTCGTTTGCCACCATGGCGAACTCGGCGAGCGCCACGGCATTGCCGTCGAGCGCCGCCTGCACGGCATCGGTAGAGGTTCCAAACACGATAGTCCGACTGTCGTCGAAATCGTTGATGCCGGCCGCCGCCATCCACATGCGCCAGTTCGGCCATGTCACGCCTTGGCGCGACCATTCGATATGGGCAAGCGTGTGGTTGAAGAGGTCGCGCGGTTCGCGCAGCGGCGGGCCGGAGGTCAGCAGGCTCGGGCTGCACACCGGAATGAGGATGTTGTCGAACAGGCGATGGGCGCGAAGCCCCGGATACTTGCCGACCCCGAACCGGATGCCGACATCGACGTCGTCGAGTTCGAAATCGCGCACTTCGTAGCCGATGTCGAACCTCAGCTCGATACTGGGCTGAAGTTTGCGAAAATCGTCGACGCGCCGCATCAGCCATTTTGACGCGAACTGCGCGTCGAGCGTCACCTTCAGCAATGCCGTGCCGCGCGTCAGCTTGCGCGCCCGCGACACCGCCCGGTTGAGCAGGTCGAGCGCATCGATCGAGGCCTCGAACAGCACCGTACCTGCCTCGGTCAACCGGATGGTACGACTGGTTCGCGTGAACAGCACCAGCCCGAGCTGATCCTCGATTTCCTTGATCTGGTGGCTGACCGCCGCCGGCGTCAGCCCGAGCTCGTCGGCAGCGCGGGTGAAATTGAGGTGGCGGGCGGCGGCTTCCAGAGTCCTCAGCGCGCGCGTTCCGGGCAACAGACGGGACATCACCGTATCCTCAAATAAAACTTGACGATCCGAAAAGAACTACTCGTTTCTCGCATGGATTTCAATGCGGCATGATGCATCCATCGAAACACCATCAAGCCGGATTTGATATCCGGCGGAACACGGAGCGCATCATGTCCATCTTCGTTTTGAACTCGCCAGCAGCTCGCTCGAACTGGTTGCATGCCGTAACGGACTGGCTTCGCCAGGCGAAAGTCGCCATCAACCTGCCGCGCCAGGACGTGGAGGACCTTTCGGATCGCCAACTGCGCGATGTCGGCGCGCAGCGCAAGGACGTGACGCGGGCCGTGGACCGGGAACTCGGCCGGCTTGGATTGCTGGACACTGGGTGGCAGAAGCCGAGAAGGCGTTAGGCAATGGTGAGTAGTGAGTAGTGAAGGATTGAAACGACGCCGAGACCCCATCCTACTTCCTACTTCCTACTTCCTACTTCCTACTTCCTACTTCCTACTTCCTACTTCCTACTTCCTACTTCCTACTTCCTACTT
>NZ_JAMYRV010000035.1:0-71835 GCF_040321555.1 Mesorhizobium sp. M0317
GCCTCGCTGCGCCGTTGGGCAGCGAGGCCGGTCGCCTCCACCTCGATGCCCATGCGCAGTTCGAGCACGCGCAGCACCTCGTCGATCGATTCGAGATCGTCGGGCAGCACGGAAAACGTCTTCGGCGGCGGATCCTTGGCGACGAAGGCGCCGAGCCCCTGGCGCGTGGTAATCAGCCCGCGCGCACGCAGCGCCGCCAGCGCCTCGCGCACCACGGTGCGGCTGACGCCTGTGGCAGCAACAATCTCCTGCTCGGTCGGCAGCCGCTGCCCCGGCGCAAGGTCACCGGATTCGATCTGCGCAATCAGCGTGTTGACCAGACCCGTCCGCAGGTTGGGCGCCTGCGGTATGGCGTCGAAAGTCATGGGCTCCGCCATCGGTGGCACTCCGGTTCGATTCTTGTTCGAAGGCCGAATCTTATTCAAAGAATTGCATCGACAGGTGCTCGCCGCAAGGCGACGAAAGTTCGGCCCGCTGGCACGAGCCATGGGAGGATTGCATGAAAGAACGCATCGGCTTCATCGGCCTGGGCAGCATGGGCGCCGGCATGGCCGACAATCTGCTGCGCAAGGGCTGGCCGCTGACGGTGCATGTCCACCGCAGCCGCACCGCCGCAGACCGGCTGATCGCCGCCGGCGCCACCGAAGCGCCAAGCCCGCGCGCGCTCGCCACCGCGAGCGACATCGTCATCCTGTGCGTCACCGGCTCGCACGAGGTCGAAGCGCTGGTCAAAGGCCAGGATGGCCTTGCTGCGGCAGCTAAGCCGTTGCTGATCATCGACTGCTCGACCTCCAACCCGTCATCGACGACAGCGCTTGCCGCCGACCTCGCGGAGCAGGGCATGACGCTGATCGACGCGCCGCTGGCGCGCACGCCCAAGGAAGCCACCGAGGGCAAGCTCGACGTCATGGTCGGCGGTGCGGCCGAAATCGTCGCCCGCGCCCGGCCGGTGCTCGAGGCCTTCGCCGCGCGTGTCGTCCACACCGGCCCGACCGGCAGCGGCCACACCATGAAGCTGCTCAACAATTTCATCTCGATGGGCTATTCCGCGATCTATTCGGAAGCGCTGAGCCTCGGCGCCAAGGCCGGCCTGACGCCGCAGGTCTTCAACAGTGTCATCTCCGGCAGCCGCATGGATTGCGGCTTCTACCAGGCCTTCTTCGATTTCGTCCTCAACCGCAACGAAAACGCCCAGCGCTTCGCCATCGCCAACGCGCTGAAGGATATGACCTATCTCGCCTCCTTCGCCCAGTCCGCCGGCATCGCCAACCCGATCGGCGCGGCGGTGCGCAATGGGTTTGCGATGGCCGTCACGACGGGTCATGGCGAGAAGTTCGTGCCGGCGCTATCGGATATTGTTGCGGGGTTGAACGGGGTTTCGCTGGTGGGGGCGGCGGAGACGTGACAGCGCTGGAGCGATACGGCGCGGCGATTTAGTATTCGAACGCGCAAGCCAACTGCCCATCTGCATCCTTCGCAGTATTACTCGACGCGCCAAAATTCTGTGAACAGTTGGAAAGAGACTGTTTCCAAAAGAGATTCCACCGTTACGGTGCGTCATGTTCATCAAACCGTCAGCTACCGAGCTGAACCAGGTCAATGACTTTCTCGCTGGTGCGAAATCGCTTCAGGGCGGCCCGCCGGAGTGGACCGACTCCACAAGGATAGGGGACAAAGAAGCGAAATGGCCTATTGAGGACGATATCGGGATCGTCAGGGCGCATCTTCGTTTCCGCTTTCGCTTTCCCGAATATCCGTCGATGAGTTTAATCTTTAGGGGGCAGCCCATCTGGCGTGTCGATGTCGCGCAGCCAGATGAGTGTAAGCCAAATCCCCATGACGCCGGGAAGTTCAACTTGCCACCAAGGGTGTGCGGTGTTCATGAGCATGCGTGGTACGACAATGTCGACGCTGTCAGGAACAGTGGCTGGGGTGGTTTGCCATATAGGCGCCCCATAAATGTGCAAGTACGAAAGCTGCCGCAGGTACTTGCCGATTTTTGCGGCCGGGTTAACCTCACATTGTCCCATGATCAGAGATCATTCGATGTGCCTGCACAACGGACAATGCGCCTGGAACAAAAGCCATGACTCTGAGCGACGAAATCGCCGGTCTGCTAGCTGATTACGAGATCCTCAAGGCGACCGAGGAGGGTATTCGTGTGCCCACTCATTGCCTATATCCTTCTTTCGAGCCGGTGGATGTTTTTGTCAGCAAGAAGCGTGATGGTTTCGAAGTCCACGATTCCGGCAACGCATATCGCTCAGCGTGGGCACACGGGCGTGATCCTCGACTGATTGCCAACGTCATGGAAGAGCAGGCGGCGCGCTTCAATCTGACTGAGCGAGGCAATGTCCTTGTGGCTCGTGTTTCAGACAAAGAATGGCTTACGGCGGCTATCCTAGCTGTAGCAAACGCTTCCGCTGCGACCGCGAATGCCGCTGTAGCAAAGTTTGTGGCTGCCGCAGAAACATCTCTCAAGGAGCGGATAGGCCGTATTCTTGAGAAGACAGTCCCGAAGGATATGCCTACGGAGGAGAGATTCAGTTTGCGCGGCAAGAGCGGCAAGCAGCATGTTTTTGATTTTGCGGTTGTAAGGCGTGACGCCGCGCCGATCTTGCTTATTGATGCTGTCGCGCCGCATCATAACTCGATTGCTGCAAAGTACGTCGCGTTTTCCGACGTGAAGGCTGCGCTCAACGAGCCAATTGAACGCTTCGCGGTGTTTGACCGTGCCCTTGAGCACGATGATGCAGCGCTGATGGAACAAGTTGCTGATCTCGTACCCTTGGCATCTTTCGCGCAGGGTACACAGAGAGCGTTGAGCTATGAGCGACATCGCAAAGTGTTATGAAATTCTTCGGCCTCATGCTTGGCGCACTCCACGTCAGTCGCGTCTTTTGCCTTAGCGCGCATCGCTTTGGGTGTCTTCGGCGTACCTTCACACCCTAGCCCGATTGCGCACGGCCTTCTGCAGCCGTGAATGCCGCACCGGAGACGCAACCTCCTGCGCCCGTGACACTGACTCCGCGGCCGCTTCAATCTCAGGCAGATCAGGTGCGCCTCTAGCACCCGCTGGCGCCCACCAGCCCATCCTATCAAACCGCAAGATCGGTCGGGCGCGACATATCCGGAAAGGCCTATCTGGTGTCGCCACGCAGGACGAGACGTCGATGACGCCACTTGAAAACTACCATGCCCGGATGCAGCGGGTGCTGGACCACATAGACCAGCATCTGGACGACGATCTGGGCCTGGAACCGTTGAGTGGCGTCGCGGCGTTCTCGAAATACCATTTCCACCGGCAGTTCACGTCAACCTTCGGCTTGTCCGTGCATCGCTATGTCCAGCTCGCCCGCCTGAAGCGCGCTTCGTACCGGCTTGCCGAGAGCGACGCCCAAAGCGTCACCGACATAGCGATGGATGCCGGCTACGACGCACCGGATGCGTTCGCCCGCGCCTTTCGGCAACGGTTCGGACAATCGCCTTCGTCGTTCCGGAAGTCTCCCGACTGGGGGGCGTGGCTCATGGCCTTCGGGCCGCTCGACAAAGCAAGGACCACGCTCATGCAGATAATCTTCGAACCCGACGACGTGATGATCCGCGATGTGCCGCCGACGCCGGTGGCGATCATGGAGCATCGCGGCGACCGGGCGACGCTCCAGGACACCATCCAGCGCTTCATCGCCTGGCGCAAGGCCGCCGGCCTGTCGCCCGAGACCAGTTCGACCTTCAACATCTTCCGTTCCGAAAGGGAGCCGGCGAACCCGGCCGATTACAGCATGGACATCTGTGCCGGAACCGAGCTGCCGGTAGAGGGTGGGCCGATCGAGGACGCGCAGATGAAGGCCGGAATCATCCCCGGCGGACGCTGCGCGGTGCTGCGCTACCCCGGCAACACCAACAATCTTGAGCCGGCAGCACTTTACCTCTATCGCGAATGGCTTCCGGCCAGCGGCGAGGAGGCGCGCGACTTTCCGGTGTATTGCCAGCGACACTTTTCGTCGAACGGACCGGTGCGCGAAGTGGTGCTTGAGCTGTTTCTGCCGTTGAAATAGCGCGGTGGGGTGGCGGCCTATCTCCGGCCCTGAGCTGGTGAGCCGACGACCGAGTGAAATCTGATATGGCGCTCCCCCACTCCGTCTCGGCTTCGCCGAGCCACCTCTACCCCCACATTCGTGGGGGAGAGGAAACCCAAGCTTTTGAAGGGCTGCGATCTCGGAGATTGGCATTTCCTCATCCCCCATGAAATGGGGGGTCCGAAGGACGGGCGAGACCCGTGGCTCGCCCCGGCAAGGTGGCTCGGCGAAGCCGAGACGGAGTGGGGGTCAGCGCCGCCATAGGCGATTGGCCCAGCGCGCGGACAAGGCAAGGCTATCCCTAAGCCTGCCCGCGCACAGCCTTCCGCAACCGCGAATGCCGCACCGGAGACGCTGCCTCGGGCCCCGGCGCTATCTCCGCAGCTTCCCCATCATGCAACCCCACCCGCAACGCCGCACCCGCCAGGTGGTCGCGCATCGCGGCTTGCGCCCCTTCGGCGTCACCGGCATGGATCGCTCTCAGGATGCGCTCATGCTCGCCGAGCGTGATGCGGGCCATGTCGTCCGACTTTTGCTGGTTGCCGGCGGCGAGAATGCTTTCGCGCACCCGCTCGGACACGAAGACCAGGAATTGGCCCATGTAGGAATTGCGCGTCGCCTCGGCGACGGTGCGGTGGAATTCGAGGTCGCTGCGCAGCCAGGCGACGCTGCCATAGGGGGCGGCGCGCATGCCGGACAGCGCATCGTCCATGGCTTTGAGATCGGCGTCGCTGCGCCGTTTTGCGGCAAGGGCCGCCGCCTGCACTTCGAGGATGCCACGCAGTTCGAACAGATTGCGAAACGAGTCGGCGCGCTGCAGCGTCTCATGGTCGATGGTCAGCACCGTCGGGTTGTTGCTCTCGACCACGAAGGCGCCGCGCCCCTGCTGCGACCAGATTCGGCCTTCCGAGCGCAGCCGCGCGATCGCCTCGCGCACCACGTTGCGGCTGACCCCGAAAGTGGTTGCCAGCGCCGCCTCGGTCGGCAGCTGGTCACCCGGCTTCAGCCGGCCTTGCGCGATCTCGCGCGAGATGGAACTGGCCACCAGAGTGGAGAGGTGTGGGCCGCGATTGACCTTGTCGAGTTTCAGCGTCATCGCTCACCTATAGTCGACGGCGGGTGCGGACGCCAGAATGCGGCCGTTGCTGAGAATGTGGCGCGGGTCGAATGCGTCCTTGATGCCGGCGGCGAGGTCGAGCGTCACCGGATCGATGCGTTCGAGGAACGCCTTCTGCTTGACCCGGCCGATGCCGTGCTCGGCGCTGATAGAGCCGCCATAGCGATCGACGACGGTGAAGATCTCGGCTTCCGCCAGCTCGAACAGATGTTCCATCGCCTCGGTGCCCATGCCTTCCGGCGGCACGACGTTGAGGTGGATGTTGCCGTCGCCGACATGGCCGTAGGTGACGGCCAGCGCGTCGGGCCGGGCTTTCTCCAAGGCGGCCAGCGCATCGGTGACGAAATCGGCAAGCCTGGAGATCGGCACCGACACATCGGTGCGCAGGTAGCGCCCGCCCCTGCCCTGCCGCTCGACCATGATCTCGCGGTAGAGCCACAACCGCTCACCTTGAGCCCTGGTCGAAGCGATGACGCCGTCCTCGACGATGTCCTCGACGCTGCCGAGAAACCCCAGCAGCATGTTGGAGAGGTCGATCAGCCCGCCGGAGGACACCTCGATCAGCACATAGGCCGGGTAAGGCTGGCTGAGCGGATCGGGAAAATCCTTGCCCTCGCGCATGGTGATCTGGATGCCGACGCGCAGGATCAGTTCGAAGGCGGTGAGCAGGTCGCTACAATCGCGCCGGGCGCGGGCATAGAGTGCCATCGCATCCTCGACCGAGCGCAAGCCGACAAGTGCTGTTTCGATCTGCGTCGGCTTGGGAAACAGCTTCAGCGCCACCGCGGTGACGATGCCGAGCGTGCCCTCCGAGCCGATGAAGATCTGCTTCAGATCATAGCCGCGGTTGTCCTTGCGCAGCACTTTCAGCCCGTTCCAGATGCGGCCGTCGGCCAGCACCACTTCGAGGCCAAGCACCAGGTCGCGCGTCATGCCGTAGCGCAGCACGTTGAAGCCGCCGGCATTGGTGGCGACATTGCCGCCGATGCGGCAGCTGCCCTGCGCGCCGAACGTGATCGGCAGCAGGCAGTCGCTCGCTTCGGCGGCGCGCTTGGCGTCCTCGAGAATGCAGCCGGCCTCGACCACGATGGCGAAGTCGATCGGGCTGATCGAGCGAATCTTGTTCATGCGCTCCAGCGAGATGACGATCTCGCCGCCATCCGCCGCCACTGCGGCGCCGACGAGCCCGGTCAGGCCGCCTTGCGGCACGACCGGAATGCGCTCGGCATGGCAGAACCGCATCAGCGCCGACATTTCCTCCACCGAAGAGGGCCGCGCCACCGCCAGCGGCCGGCCGAAATGATCGCCCGACCAATCTCGGCTGTAGCGCGCCAGATCCACTTCCTCGGTCAGCAGCCCGCCATTCGGCAGCAAGCCGGCCAGGGCTGCGATCTGCGATGCGGAGGGTGGCGGCACGGCATTCATGGATTGGCTCTGGGCCCCTCGGCAAAACGGCTGGACAAATACCGGCGTTGTCGTGTTATCATACAACCCTGCTTGAGAACATCAAGCGAGGCTTGCCGCCAAGCGTTCGATGTGGATGATCAGACCCGCAAATCACAGAATTCGGAGGACTTCCCCAATGAGCGACGCCCCGGGATTTCGCTATATGCACACCATGATCAGGGTGCTCGACCTCGACAAGTCGATCGCCTTCTACACCGAGGTGCTCGGCATGACCCTGCTGCGCCGCGACGACTACCCCGGCGGCAAGTTCACCAACGCCTTTGTCGGCTACGGCCCCGAGGACAAGGAAGCCGTCGTCGAGCTGACGCTGAACTGGGGCCGCGAGGAGCCCTACGAGATCGGCACCGGCTTCGGCCATCTGGCGCTCGGCGTCAACGACATCTACGCCGTCTGCGCCGAACTGGAAAAGCGCGGCGCCAAGATCCCGCGCAAGCCCGGCCCGATGCAGCACGGCACCACCCACATCGCTTTCGTCGAAGACCCCGACGGCTACAAGATCGAGCTGATCGGCCTCGACACGATGTGATCCGAGCGGGCCGGACCGCAGCGGCCGCGCGCCGATGCGGTCCCGTCCTGTCCGCGCTTGCCTGGGAGGCGGGATCACTTGATGACCGCGATCTTGCTGCGGTCGATGGTAATGGCGACGGCAGCGATCAGCACCGCGCCGAACACCATATTTTCCAGGAAAATGTTGACGCCGACAAAGGTCATGCCGATGCGCACGATCGAGATGATCAGCGCGCCGACCGCCGTGCGGGCAACGCCGCCGAGCCCGCCGGTGATCGCCGTGCCGCCGACGATGACGGCGGCGATGGCCGGCAGCAGCAGCTGGTTGGCCAGCACTGGCGAGCCGCTCGACAGCCTGGCCGCCAGCACGACGCCGGCGATGGCCGCGAGCATACCCGACGCGGCAAAGGCGATGATCTTGGTGCGGTCGACATTGATGCCCGCCGCCCACGCCGCCGGTTCGCCGGCGCCGACCGCAATCGCCTGGCGGCCGAAGCGCGTGTAGCGCAGCGCCAGAAAGGCGGCGATGCCGATCACCGTCGAAATCAGCACCACCACGGGAATGCCGGCGACAGTGGCGTTGATCCAGGCGGTGTTTTCGCGACCAGCCTCCTCGATGGTGATGGCGCGGCCGCTGGAGACCCATAGCGCAAGGCCGGTGACCACGCCGCCGGTGGCGAGTGTCGCGACGAAGGACGGCACGCGTAGCTTGACGTGAACGACGCCGCTCAACACGCCGAAGGCGAGCCCCGACAGGATCGCCACCGGAAAGGCGGCAAGGCCGAGCGAAGGCAGCAATTGCGCCAGGATGACGCTGGCCAGCGATGCCACCGCCTGGATCGACAAATCGATGCCGCCAAGCAGGATGGCGAAGGTGACGCCGGTCGCCAGGATGAACAGCACGGCGGTGTTGGCAAACAAAAGCGCCACGGTTTCGCCGGTGAGGAAGCCGGGCGCGGCGATCTCGATGATCAGCAGCAGGCCGACCAGCAGGATCAGCGGAATGGCGCCTTGCGTCCACTTGCCTTCGAAAACCCGCCTGATGGAGAACGCTTCATTCATCGGCTCACACCATTGCCCTGAGAAGATCGACCTGGTTCGGCTTGTTGCCCGGACTGGCATCGAAGCGCGCGGTGATTGCACCATCGCGCATCACCAGCACCTGGTGCGACAGGCCGATCGTTTCCTCCAGCGTGTCGGAAATCAAAAGGATCGCCACGCCTTGCGCGGAGAGGTCGCGCACCAATTCGTAGACCTCCTCCTTGGCTCCGACATCGAGCCCGCGTGTGGGATGGTCGAGCACCAGGATGCGCGAGCCCGCCGTCATCCAGCGCGCCAGCACCACCTTCTGCTGGTTGCCGCCGCTGAGCTTGCGGCAGGCGGCATCGGGGCCGGGCGCCTTGATGCGCAGCCGCTTGATCCAGTCGGCGGCAAGCCGGCGCTCCTTGCCATAATCGATGGCGCCATGGCGCATGACGCTGGAGAGATCGGCCAGCGAAATGTTCTCCGCGATCGACAGGAACATCACCAGCCCTTCGAGCCGGCGCTCGCGCGGGACATAGCCGATGCCCTTGCGCACAGCCGGCTCCGGCGAGGAGAAGCGCACGGCATCGCCGGCGATTTTCATCTCGCCGGCATCATGCTGGACGAAGCCGCCAACGGTGCGCGTCACCTCCTCGCGGCCGGAGCCGACGACGCCGGCAATGCCGACAATCTCGCCCGCTCTGATCGAGAGATCGACGCCGTGATAGAAACCGTTGGCGCCAAGCCCCTTGGCCTCGACCATCACGGTATCGCGCGGCGCCAGCTGGCGGGCCTCGCGGTAATATTCGGCCTGCAGGCCGCGCCCGACCATGATCTCGTGCAGCTCAGGCGCGGTGACTTCGGCTGCACGATGTTCGGCAACGACGGCGCCATCCTTCATCGTGTAGACGCGGTCGGAGATATTGAGCACCTCTTCGAGGCGGTGCGAGACGAAGACGAAGCTGGCGCGGGATTTGAGCGACCGCACCCGCGCGAACAGCACCTCGATGTCGGCGGCGTTGAGCACCGAGGTCGGCTCGTCGAGCAGGATCAGCAACTGCCGCTCGACCACTTCCTCCAAGGTCAGCGCCTTGGCGAGCTCGACCATCTGGCGTGCGGCGAAGGTGAGTTCGGAGGTGCGCGCGGTGACGTCGATGTCGATGCCGATCTTGGCCAGTTGCCGCCGCGCCGCCGCGTTCATGGCGCGCCAATTGACGAGGCCGAAGCGGGTGAAGCGGTCCTCTTCGCCGAGATAGATGTTTTCGGCAACCGTCAGGTTCAGCACCAGCGACTGCTCCTGGAACACCATGCCGATGCCATGCCTGGCCGCATCACGGGCGTTGCGCATGCGCAGCTGTTCGCCATCCAGCGTCAGCGAGCCGCTATCCGGCCGGTAGCCGCCGGCCAGCACCCGCATCAGCGTCGACTTGCCGGCGCCGTTCTCGCCGATCAGCCCGACAACTTCATTGGGCCGCACCTCGATTGAGACGTCGCGCAGCGCCTGGACGCCGGGGAAATTCTTGATGATGCTGGACGCCTGCAGCATGGCGTTCACTTGACGATTTTCAGGCGGACACGGTCGAGCGACAGCGCCACCGCGGCGATGATCATCAGACCCTGCACCGTCTGCTGGATGTAGGGCGAGATGCCGAGCAGGATCATGCCATTGGCAAGCACGGTGACGATCAGCACACCGATCAGCGTGTTGACGACGCCGCCCTCGCCGCCGGTCAAAGCGGTGCCGCCGACGACCACTGCGGTGACCGCTGCAAACAGCCTGCCGTCGCCGATGACGGCGTGCGACTGGCCGAGCTGTGCCGCGGCCAGCACGCCGGCAATGCCGAAGAAGAACCCGGCCAGCGCAAAAGCGGTGATGCGCACGCGCACGACATTGACGCCGGAGAGCTTGGCGACATCCTCATCACCGCCGATCGCCAATATGTGGCGGCCGAGCTTGGTGTGATACTGGATGACAGTGGCGAGCAGGAAGGCGCCGAACGCGACCCAGACCGCCACCGGCAGGCCGAGGAAACGGTGCAAGGCCAGGTCGCGGATCGAGGCGTCGTTCAGCTTGATGGCCGTGCCGCCCAGCATATAGACCGACAGGCCGAGGCCGATGAACCACATGCCGAGCGTGCCCATGAAGGACGGGATGCGCAGCATGGTCTGGATGAGACCGCTGACGAAGCCCATGGCGGTGCCGGCGGCGATGGCAGCGAGCACCGCCCACCAGCCATAGTCGTTGCCGTTGCCGTCATTGGCGGCGAGCAGCACAAGCACCATCGCCGCCACCGAAAGCGTGCCTTCGACTGCGAGGTCGATGCTGCCCATCAGGATGATGAAGGTCAGCCCCATCGCCAGCGTCAGCGGCACGGCGGCGGAATTCGCAAGCCGCACCAGATTGCGCAGCTCGATGAAATTGGGGTTGGCAATGGCGATGAGTACGCAGAGTACAATCAGCACCGCCAGCGGCGCCAGGCTGCGCCAGCGCCTGCCGCCCAGGAATGTCGCGATGCGGCCGGGGAACGGTGTCATGGGCGTCGTCCGCTCGATGTCCGAAACGGACTTCAGGGGTTCTGTATGGATTGTCAAGAAACCGCTTCCCGTCTGCTGGTGACAGCCGTCGCGACAAGGGGATCGCGACGGCTGCGGGAGGAAGCGGGCCGCCAGGGAGTTGCAGCCCACTCCGATGGATCAGGTGCGGATTGCTCCGGTGACCCGGCCCCACAGATCGTTCCAGTCGATCTCGGGCTTCGCATCGACATTGGTCTTGTAATATTCCTCGACATTGTCGTGCGAGATCAGCACCGCCTTGCCGTAGAACTCGCGGTGCTCCGGGGGCTCCTTGGTCGGGTCGAACTTGCCGATCTTGGCGTTGTAGCCGATGGCCAGACCCATGCCGCCCTGCCAGAACGGATCCGAAGTGACGGTGCAGGCGAACTCGCCGGTGCGCACCGCATCGACCGCCGTCTTGATGCCGTCGACGCCGACGATCGGCACCTTGCCGGCGAGATTTTCGGCACGCAGCGCTTCCAGTGCACCGGAGCCCATATCGTCATTGGCGGCCCAGATGCCCTTGATGTCGTCGCCGAAGCGGGTGAGCAGATTGCCCATCAGGTCGAAGGCTTCGGTCGACTTCCAGTTGGCGACCTGGAAGTCGAGCAGCTTGATGTCCGGGTTGGCGGCGAGCGCCGCATCGAGGCCCTTCTTGCGTTCGATCGCCGCCGTGGTCGAGATCAGGCCGCCGAGTGCGACGATGCCGCCCTTGCCGCCAATGGTCTTGAACAGGATCTCGGCGATGGTCTTGCCGCTGTCGATGCCGTCGAACTCGATATGCGAGACATAGTTCGGGTTGAAATCCTTCGGGTGCAGATCCCCAGGCTTGTTCCACTGCGTCACCACATAGGCGCCGGCCTTGGCGCAGGCCTCGACGATCGGGCGCGCATCGGGCGTGTCGTTGGGATCGGAATTCAGCACCATGTTGCCGCCGGTCTTGGCCAGCATCGCCTTGATGTCGGCAATGCCCTTCTCGCTGTTGCCTTCCGAAACCAGCGTGACGTGTTCCAGCCCGGCCCATTTGGCATACGCTTCCGCGCCGGTCTTCCACACCGCGTGATAGGGGTTGGACAGCGAGCGGATCGACGTCACCAGCGTCGGCTTGTCCTGCGCGCGCAGCACGCTCGGCATGGCGAGTGCCGCCACGCCGGCGGTGGCGCCCATCATCAGCGTGCGCCGGTTGACCGCAAAATTCTTCGTGTCGTTCATACCTCGAATCCTCCCGATTGAATTCTGTTCCGCCCGGCATCTTGCGCGGGGAGCGCGGCCGGGACCTCCTGGTGAGGGTCGTCAAGCTCCTCCACTTGTACGACAACCCTTCAACACGATAACCATACCCTTTCTCTTGACGTGGCACAAGCGACTTGAGATCGTCGCGCGCAAGAGGAAGGGGCGGTGATTTTCATCGCCCGCCGGAGCATGATCCCTAGAAGTGGGAACCGGTTTTCTCGGACAAATCGGGAAACCGTTTTGTCCGGAGATCATGCTCCAACAAAGAGAACCCGGGAGTGGAAATGACGGATTACATCATTGTCGGCGGCGGTTCGGCTGGCTGCATTCTGGCCGCCCGGCTGAGCGAGGACCCGGACGTGTCCGTCGTGCTGCTCGAGGCCGGTCCGCCCGACACCGACCGCTACATCCATTTGCCGGTCGGCTTCTTCAAGATGACGTCGGGGCCGCTGATCTGGGGTTATGACACCGCGCCCGGCAAGGAGATCGATGGCCGCACCATGGTCTATCCGCAGGCCCGCGTGCTGGGCGGCGGCTCCTCGATCAACGCCCAGGTGTTCACCCGCGGCTGCCCTGAGGATTATGACGGCTGGGCGACTGAGAATGGCTGTGCCGGCTGGAGCTATGCCGACGTGCTGCCCTACTTCGTCCGCTCCGAGGGCAACGACACTTTTGCCGATGCGCAGCACGGCACTGACGGCCCGCTCGGCGTCTCCAGCGGCGCGCCGCATCCGCTGACCCGCATCTTCGTCAAGGCGGCGCAGCAGGCGGGCCTTCCTTTCCGCGCCGACTTCAACGCCGGTGAGCAGGCGGGCGCCGGCTTCTACCAGACGACGACGCGTCGGGGGAAACGCTCGAGCACGGCGGTCGCCTATCTGAAGCCGGCGCTCGGCCGCAAGAATCTGACGCTACGCACCGACGCCTCCGTCAGCCGCATCGTGGTCGAGAACGGCCGCGCCATCGGTGTCGAGATCATCGTCAATGGCCGCACCGAACTGCTCCGCGCCGAGCGCGAAGTCATCGTCGCCGCCGGCGCCATCGGCTCGCCGAAATTGCTGATGCTGTCCGGCATCGGCCCGGCCGTGCATCTCGGCCATCACGGCATCGAGGTGGTCCACGATTCCAAAAACGTCGGCCAGAATCTGCACGATCACATGGACGTCGATGTCGTCGCCGAGCTCAACGGACCGCATGGCATCGACCGTTACAAGAAGAAGCGCTGGCAGGCGGTTGCCGGTCTTGAATATGCGCTGTTCGGCAAGGGGCCGGTGGCCTCCAACATCGTCGAGGCCGGCGGCTTCTGGTGGGGCGACCGCGCGGAGAAGACGCCGGACATCCAGTTCCATTTCCTGCCCGGCGCCGGCGTCGAGGAAGGCATCGGCTCGGTTCCCGGCGGCAATGGCTGCACGCTGAACTCCTACCATGTGCGCCCGCGTTCGCGCGGCAGCGTCACGCTCAAGTCCGCGGACCTGCGCGATGCGCCCATCATCGACCCCAACCCGTTCGCCGAGCGCTATGATCTCGAACGCGCCATCGACGGCATCGAGATCAGCCGCGAAATCCTGTCGCAGCCAGCCTTCGCCAGATACATCAGCCGCGAGCATCTGCCCGGCAAGGCGATGCAGGGGCGCTCAGCACTCGAAGCCTTCGCCCGAGAACATGGCCGCAGCGCCTATCACCCAGTCGGCACCTGCCGGATGGGCGGCGATGCCGACAGCGTCGTCGACCCCGAGCTTCGCGTGCGCGGGCTGCAAGGCCTGCGTGTCTGCGACAGCTCGGTCATGCCAAGCATCGTGTCGTCGAACACCAACGCCGCCGTGGTCATGATTGCGGAGAAGGCTGCGGATCTGATTGCGGGGCGAACGCTGCCGGTGGCGTAAGCAGGACAATCGCATGTGGTGGCGCCACGCGATTGCCCTGCCTTGAGCACCTGTCGCTGAGCGCATAGCACTCGAACCGCACTAAAAACGACAGCCTCCCGCAGCGCCTTCAACCGACGCTTGCGCAACCCACCAACCGACCGGAAACCCCCGGTTGCGGGCTCGTTGCCGACGCCGGCGCGGGGATGTGAAAGCGCTTTTGCGCCAGTTCCGCGATCACACCATATGAACCGATCCAAGCTCTGCTAGCTTGTGGGCGTGGGACGTGTCCCGCTTTGGCCGGTGCTTCAGGCAACCCCATCCCAACCCCCCGCCCCCTGCGGTACCGGCCATCCCCCTCCCCCTTTTGGCAGGCTTCTCGACCTGCCATCCTCAGCCGTCCCTGCCAACTTCGAGGTCGACGACGAGGCCTGATGCGTGGCATGCAAATCAAGACCATCGGCAGCGTATCGAGGGATTTCACATCGGCTGTCTGGACGACGTCCTGGAGAGCGACAGATCGGGGTCGAGCCGCCTCAGCTCCCGGTTAATGGCCGCCAGGCGCTCCGGTTCGCCTTCCGTGTTGCAGACATTGAGAGTAACGACGCGTAAGCGCATCAGCGAACCACCGCCGCGATGCGTTCCAACGTGGTGCGCGAAACGGCTCGGCCATCGGCGCGGTTCGGCTTGCCAAATTCCGCCATGCCGCCCATACACGGCTTGAACAACCGCCCCGAGGGTCCGCGCCCATTTTGCCAAAGGATACTCTCCGATGTCTGTGACGCCGTCCCCCTGGTCAAAGCCGTGACGGCCTCCCTCGCAAGCCTGGGCTGGACGGATTTCTTCGGCGACCAGCTTGAAGCCGATGAGGCAGACCTCGTGCCGACGCGCATCGCCTCGGTGCACCGCGACCGCCTGGCCGGCCTGTCCCGGGCAGGGCCAGTGGATCTGACGCTGCCGGCCAATGCCAACACCGGCGACTACGCCGTCGGCGACTGGGTGCTGGTCGAGCAGCATACACATCTGCTGCTCCGCCGGCTGACCCGCAAGACGGTGCTGGAGCGCCGTACCCAGGGCGGCAGGATCCCGCAGCTGGCCGCGGCCAATGTCGACACGCTGTTCATCGTGACGTCCTGCAATGCCGATTTCAACATCGCCCGGCTCGAGCGCTATTTGGCGCTTGCCAACGAGGCCGGAACGACGCCGGTGATCCTGCTGACCAAGGCCGACACCGCTGACGATGCCGAGGCTTACCAAGGCCAGGCCGCCGCCCTGCAGCGTGGGCTGGCCGTGGTGGTGCTGAACCCGCGCGTCGCCGATGCCGCAGCGGCGCTTGCTCCCTGGTGTGGCGCAGGGCAGACGGTGGCGCTGGTCGGCTCCTCCGGCGTCGGCAAATCGACGCTGGTCAACACGCTGGCCGGATCGGCGCAGCAATCGCCGCAACAGACCGCGGGCATCCGGGAACACGATGCCAAGGGTCGCCACACCACCACGGCGCGGTCGCTGCACCCCATTGCCGGTGGCGGCTGGGTGATCGACACGCCGGGCATGCGCACGCTGCATGTCAGCGACGTCGCATCCGGCATCGACACGCTGTTTGCCGAAATCACCGAGCTCGCACCGCTGTGCAAATTCCGCGACTGCACCCATGTCCACGAACCGGGCTGCGCGGTGCAGGCTGCGTTGAAGGCGGGTACGCTCGACCCTGAGCGCCTTGCCCGCTGGCGCAAGCTGTCGGAGGAAAACCAGGGCAACACGCCGGTTCAGAGCGGCCCGCGCGGCAACAAATCGCCTGCCGGGCGCCCGAAGCGGCGTTGAGCGGATAGGAATTGCGGAACGAGACGTCGGAGGCCCGGCATGTGCCGGGCCTCCCTTTTTTCACTCTCCGCGCATCGTTGCCTGGAAGGTCGGCAGGTGCTTCTTCTGCGCATCCAGCATGCGCTCGCGGTAGACGCCGTAGATGACGTCGGTGTCGTGCAGCGTCACGCCGGCAATGGTCGGCGAGGCGAAGACCGGCAGTTCGATGCCGCGCTTGGCGAGCTGCTCGGCGGTGCGCGCGATCAGCTCATGCGCCAGGATCATGGCAAGCACCGTCGATGAGCCCGACACCGGCCGGCTCCAGCCCTCGACCGGCACGATGGCGTCCTCGATCGGCGAACAGGTGTCGATGACGAGGTCGGCGGCATCCGCCAGCCGCTTGCCGGAGGAGTGCGTCGCCGGCTTGTCCAGATTGTTCTTGCTGGTGACCGCGACGACGAAGATGCCGCGCTTCCTGGCATAGAGCGCGGTGTCGATACCGGACGAGTTGCGGCCGCTATGGCCGAAGATTATGATGGAATCACCCTTGTTGAGCGGCTGGTGGTCGAGGAATTTCTCGGCGTATTTTTCCGTCCGCTCCAGCCACAACAGCTCGCGCACGCCGCCGGCGCCGAGCACATTGTGCCACATCACGCGCGGGTCGGTCAGCGGGTTGAAACCGACATAGCTGCCATAGCGCGGAAACACTTCCTGCACCGGCAGCACCGAATGGCCGGAGCCATAGAGATGCACCAGCCCGCCGCCCTCGAGCGAGTCGGCAAAGTGGCTGGCCGCCTGGCCAAAGGCCTCTTCATTGGCTTTCGCAGCCTGGTCGATGAGGGCGGCGAGACGGTGGATGTAGAGATCGGACACGTGGGTACTCCTGTTTGATGTGTCGGTCTGGAATGGATCAGCTTCTTGGGTTCAGCGGCACGCGTCCGGCGCGCAGCGTCGAGCGGATTTCGTAGCGGTCGCCGCGCATGATCGAGACGGTGAATTCGAACGGGCCGCGCTCGTCGGTGGTGATGCGTTCGACGACGAAGGCCGGGCTGCCGACAGCGAGGTCGAGCAGTTCGGCGTCCGCCGCGCCGACCGCGCCGACCCGGTAGTTCTCCCGCGCGGCCACCGGCACGATGCCGTAATGGCGCTCCAGCGCCTCGTAGAGCGAGCCCTGCAGCAGGCCGGCATCGAGGAAGCCCGGCACGCGCACGGCCGACAGCTGCGCCGTCTGGATGCCGATCGGCTCGTTGTTGCCGAGCCGCAGCCTGCGGATGCGCACCACCGGATCGCCCTCTTCGATCTCCAGCGCGCCGGCAGCCGCCGCGTTGGCGGTGGTCAGGCTGCAGTCGAGCAGACGCGAGCCCGCGACCACGCCCATATTGCCCATCTCCTGGGTGAAGCTGGTCAGTTCGCGCGTGCCGGCGACCAGCGTGGTCGAGCGCACGAACGTGCCGCGGCCATGTTCGCGCCTGAGCAGCCCGGCCTCCTCGAGATTGCGCAGCGCGTGGCGCAGCGTGATACGGCTGACGCCGAACAGGGCGCACAGCCTGTCCTCCGCCGGGATCTGGTCGCCCGTTGCCCATTCGCCGCTCTTGACGATGGCGCGGATCGCCTCTTCGACCTGATACCAGAGCGGCTCCGGCCGTCTGCGGTCCGGCTGCTGAAAGCTTGCTTCGCTCATCGCACCTGCCTCCACCCTTGCCCAACGGCGCCGGCCAGCGCCGCGCCGACGAGGCCGGCGCGGGGACCGAATTTTCCGGGCTTGACGTCGATGCCGCGCAGATGCGGCGGCAGTTGGCGTCGCAGCGCTGCAAGCAGCGGCGGCCGGATCACATCCAGCGCCTCCGCCAAACCACCCGAAATCAGAACCGCTTGCGGATCGAGCAGCGCGACAGCGCCTGCAAGCGCGGTGCCGAGCTGTCGCGCCGGCAGTTCAAGCAAGGTGAGTGCGGCCAGTTCGCCGGCCTGGGCAGCGGCGATCAGCCGGCGGCCGTCGGCAAGGCCGATCTGTCCGGCAAGGGCATCAAGCGCCCGGCCCGACGCGACGCGCTCCAGCCAGCCGCTGCGCTCCTCGCCATGATCTTTGACGTCGGCGCAGGCCCAGCCGAACGAGCAGGCGCCGCCATGCGCGCCGGCAACGATGCGGCCATTGGCCAGCACCGCCGAACCGATGCCGGTGCCGATGGCGAGCAGGATCGCATCCGACATGTTTTTCGCACTGCCTTCGACAGCCTCCGCCAGCAGCGCAATCTGCGCGTCATTGCCGAGCGCTACGCGCAGTTTGGGAAACAGCGGCTGGATATCGACGCCGTCGAGGAACGGCAAGTTGGGGATCCAGCGGCAGATTGAGCCCTCGACCAGACCCGGCACCGCGATACCAAGCGCTGAGACCGACCCGGCCTCAGCGCACAGCGCGTCGATGCGAGCAATGAAGGCATCAAGGGTTGCCGGCGCCGGCTCGCTGCCCCGCGTCTCCAACGCACCGACATCGCCCGTAGATACGCCGGCGCGCAGATTGGTGGCGCCGAGATCGATGGCGAGTACCCGCGTCATCGACCGGACCCTTTGCCGAAGGGGAGCGAGAACAGGCCGCTGCCGGCATTCCACGAATGCGATGCCGCCGCGAAGGCCTGCGCATGGCGCGTGCCGCGCAGGCAGCCGCGCAGCCGGTAGAGCGAACTGTAATAGTCGACATAGGGGAAGCTGCTCAGGCCGCGCGCCAGTTCATACTCCATGACCGCGTCGCGCCAGGCCTCGAACCCGTCGCTGACATCGACGAGATGCTCGGGCCGGAAGCCGTCATCGTCCTCCCAGTTCTCGCCGAACAGCAGCAGTTGCGGCGTATGCGCCGGATGGTCGCTGGCAACGGTCGGCAGTCCGGCGAAGAAGATACCGGTCTTCGTCAAATGCGCGGCGGCGCGATGGTCCTTGTGCCAGCTGCCATGCCAATGGGTGATGACGATCTCGGGTTTCAGCTCGCGAATGATGTCGCCCACTTCGAGCGCCGTCTGATCGTCTGTGGGCAGGAAGCCGTCGCGCAGGCCAAAGCCACGCATGGCGACGCCGAGCCGCTCCGCCGCGCTGCCCGCTTCCTCTTCCTTCTGCACGCAATAATGCGCGGGAACCAGGTACGGATGGCCCTGCTCACCCATGGTCAGATGCAGGAAGGTCACCGTGGCGCCGCGCTTGACGGCAGCAGCCGCCAGCGGCCCGGCCATCACCTCGGCATCGAAGGCGTGCGCGCCGACCACCAGGATCGATTTCGCCGCATAAATCCTGTCTTCGATCATTTCATGCCCCCTCCGGTACCGACGCCTTCGCGAATCTGGCGCGCCAGCAGACAATACATGATCAGGATGGGCGCCATGGATATCGCCAGCGAGGCGAACACCAGGCCCCAGTCGGTGCGGAACTGGCCGACGAAGACGCTGATCGCCAGCGGCACCGTCTTGTAGCGGTCGTCGAAGATGAAGATCAGCGGGAAGAAGAAATCGTTCCACACCGCGATCGCGGTGAAGATTGCCACGATCGACACCGCCGGCTTGACCATCGGCAGGATGATCTGGAACAGGATGCGGACCTCGCCGGCGCCGTCCATGCGCGCCGCCTCGTCCAACTCGGAGGGCAAGACGCGCATGAAATTGGCGAAGATGAAGACGGCGAAGGGAATGCGGATCGCCGAATAGACCAGGATCAGCCCGGTCAGCGAATCCAGCAGGCCGAGATTGCGCATCAGCGTGAACAGTTCGACCGAGGCGAGCCGGATCGGCAGCATGATGCCTGACAGGAACAGGCCGAGCATGATGGCATTCCAGCCGAGTCTGTATCGGCTGAGCGGATAGGCGGCCATCGCCGAGACGACGATGGTGAGGATGACAGCGCCGCCCGTGACGATCAGGCTGTTGATGAAATTCTGGCCGAGATCGGCGCGCGTCCAGGCGTTGACGAAATTATCGAAGGCAAAGCTTTGCGGCAGGCCGAGCCTGTTGTCGTAGATCTCGGCCGTGGTCTTGAAACAGGAGACGATGAGGATGTAGAGCGGCAACAGCACGGCCGCCGTCCAAACGACCAGCACCGTCCAGCCGGGCAGCCGCGCCAGCTGCCGAGAGATGGCCGGTCTTTGCGAAATCGCCAGCGCGCTCATAGCTGCACCGTGCGGCGGTCGAAGAAGCGCAGCATCATGAGCGTGCCGATGCTGAGGATCAAGAACAGCACGGTGCCGAGCGCCAAAGCCAGACCGATATCGGTGATGCCGACAGCACCTTCCGCGCCGAAGGCCAGCCGGTAGAAGTAGGTCACCAGCGTGTCGGTCGAATAGCTCGGATTGCCCTGCACGCCCTGCATGACATAGACGATGTCGAACTGGTTGAAGGTGTTGATGAACGACAGCGTCGTCAGCGTGCCCAGCGCCGGCATCAGCAGCGGCAGCGCGATCGAGAACAGCATGCGCGCATTGCCGGCGCCGTCAAGTTTTGCCGCCTCGAAAATCTGGCCGGAAATCTGCCGCAGACCTGCCGTGTAGATCAGCACCGGCAGGCCCATCCAGTTCCAGGCATCGACGGCGATCAGCATGGCGAGCGCGGTGTGGCTGTTGCCGAGCACGGTCAGGCTGCCCTGGTGCAGGCCAAGCCCGTTCAGCGCCCATTCGACGACGCCGCCCGGTGCCAAAAGCAACCGCCACAGCGCGCCGACGATGACCGGGCTCAGCACCGCCGGAAAGAAGAACACCGACTGGAAGAACGCAGCACCCTTGTCGCGCAGGAACAGCAGCCAGGCGAACAACAGGCCGAGGCCATTTTGGAAGACCATGATGCCGAAGAACCAGGCGGTGTTGTGCCACAGCGCGCCGTAGATCCGCGCGCCGCTGGGGAAAACGAACAGCCTTGAGAAATTCGACAGGCCGGCGAACTCGACCATGCGCAGCCCCTTCCAGACGAAGAAGCTGCCCCACAGCGACATCCCCAGGGGATAGAGGACGAACAGCGCATAGACCGCCAGCGCCGGCAGGATGAACAGCACGGCCATGCGCTGCTGCGTGCGGCGAAGGCTGCTGGTGCGGCGAAGGGTGCTCATGCGCTTTTCTGGTCCGTGAGAGGCCGGCCGCTTTTGCGCCCGGCCACGCCTACTGCTTCGGCTTGAACCAGGTGGCGACCGCGGCCTGCATGTCGGCCGCCAGCTTCTCCGGCGCGATGTTGCCTTCGACCATGTCGATGATCTCCGACTGCAGCACCGAAGACGCCGTCGGCGACTGCCAGCGGAAGCCGACCAGCGTCAGATAGGGCGTCGAATTCTTCGCCATCTCCATCATCGAGGCCAGCACTGGATCCTTCACCGTCACATCCGTGCGGGCCGGCGGCCAGCCGAGCTCGTCGGCGAACATCTGCGCGAACTCTGCCGAAGCCATGAAGCCCAGCACCTTGGTCGCGGCTTCCTTGTTCTGGCTCTCGGAGACCAGGCCATAGGAGCCGTCGGAAAAGGCCGAGGTGTAGAGTTTTGCCCCGGCATCGTCGGCGGGGAACGGGAAGATCGAGAATTTCAGCTTCGGGTTCTGCGCCTTGAAGCTGCCGTTCTCGAACGAACCGCCGAGGAACATCGCCGCCTTGCCGCCGATGAACTGCTGCGTGGCGGTGGTGTAGTCGATGCCGGCGAAGCCGTCGGGGAAATACGGCTTCAGCTCGGCGAAGCGCTTCAGCGCCGCCACATAGCGCGGATCCTGGAAGGTCGCCTTGCCGCTCATCATCTCGTCGTAGAAATCAGGACCATAGATGGTCGGGCCGACCGCGCCGACGGCGATCTCCAGCTCCCAGGCCGAGCCGTTGGCGCCACCGGTGGCGATCGGCGTGATGCCGGCCGCCTTCAGCTTCTCGCAGACAGCGGTGAAATCCTTGTAGGTCTTGGGGATCTCGATGCCCTGGGCGGTGAAAATATCCTGGTTGTAGAAGACGCCCATCATCGGCACCGAGTAGGGCACGCCATAGAGCTTGCCGTCGCTGCGGCCGCGCGCGCCGCCAAGCGCCGCGTCCTCCATGTTCTTCAGCTCCGGCACGCTGTCGTCCAGCGCGTCGAGATAGCCGGCCTCGACGAAGGGCTGCAATTCGCCATAGGCCTTGAGCTGCGCGATGTCGGGCCCGCGCCCGCCGCGCAGCGCCGTGCTCAGCCGGTTCTGGTAGTCGGCATCCGGCGTGAACTGAATGGCGACCTTGATGCCGGGATTCTTCGCCTCGAAGGCATCGAAGATGCGGCGCATCGCCGCCTCGTCCTCGGTGCGCCAGCTCCACAGCGTCACCGTGCTGTCGGCGGCTCGCGCCGGCAATGAGGCAAAGACGCCGGCGCAGGCGGCGGCAAGGCCGCCGATCAGCCTAAGCGCTGCGCGCCGGTGAAGTGAAAGCATGCTCATTGCCAGTCTCCCATTGTTCTCTGTGCTTGGCGTCCCGCGGCGTTCCCGTGCCGTGAGAAGCCATTGGTTCGGCAAAAGTCATTATAACGACATAGCGGTATTCGCAAGAGGTCTGCTGCGCCTCAGGAATGGCGGCGTTTGGCCCCCTCGCGACATTGCAGTACCCGCAACTGTTTGTTATATAACGACAAATACCCACATTCCAGCGCCGCAAAGAAATCTGTGACCGTACCATGTGAGACTTTTTCGCCAGCAAGCCCTTGCGTCGCCGCGCTGACTTGTCATAACCTCATGCGAACCAATAGGGAGGATGAGGAATGTCGTTTGCCTGGACTTCGAAACTGGCACTGGCCGCGGGCCTCGCCATCCTGCCCGCCACCGGCTGGGCGCAATCGGTCAACATCTCCTACCTCACCCACTGGTCGCCGGAGACGGTCGCGCTGCTGGAAGCGGCGGCCAAGGATTATGCCAAGACCAATCCGGATGTCAGCGTCACCGTGCGTGCCGTCCCCTTTGGCGACCTCCTGACCACGCTGCGCTCGCAAGGCGGCGGCGCGGACGGCCCGACGATCGGCGGCATCTACGATCTCTGGTTGCCGGAACTCGCCCGCGACAAGCTGGTCGCGCCCGCCCCCGATGCGGTGGCCAGCGAGGTCATGGCCGCCTGGCCGGCGGGCGTCACCAGCGCCGCCTCGGTCGGCGGCACGCTCTACGGCATCCCCAACGAGATCGATGTCTATGCGCTGAACTATAACAAGGCGCTGTTCAAGCAGGCCGGCATCGCGGCGCCACCCAAGACCTGGGACGAATTCAAGGATGCGGCCAAGAAGCTGACCAACAAGGATGCGGGACAGCAAGGCTTCGGCATGATCAATTCATGGGCCGCCGGCGTCGTCCACCCCTTCTCCTCGCTGCTGGTGTCCAATGGCGGCGACCTGGTCAAGGACGGCAAGCCGGTGCTGGACAGCCCGCAGGCGACCGAGATCTTCCAGTTCTATGAGGACCTGATCAAGTCCGGCGCCAGCGTGCCGGCGATGGCGACCGCAGACGCCAACACCACCGGCCCCTTCCTCGACAATTTCGTCTCCGGCAAGACCGGCATGATCATCATGGCCAATTGGTGGGAGAGCGCACTGAGGGCCGGCATGGGCGACAGATTCGCCGACATTGCAACGGCGCCGCTTCCCGTCGGCCCGAGCGGCGACAAGCCGCATTCGATCTCTTACTCCTGGATGACCGTGGTCAACGCCAATGCAGGTGCGGCCGAGCAGAAGGCGGCGTGGGACTTCCTCGCCTGGCTGAACAATCCAAAGTCCGGCAAGAACGGTGCTTCCGCGATGTCGGATATCCTGATGTCGATGGGCATCCTGCCCTCACGCCTCTCCGATATCGAGGCGCACAAGGACAAGCTCGGCTCGGAATTCCTCTCCGGCTATGTCAGCGTGCTCACCGATGCCAAGCCGTTCCCCGTCGTGCCCGGCGGCCAGGAATTCTCGGAATCGCTGCAGCAGACGCTCGAGGCGTTGCAGTATGGCCAGGTCTCGGCCAAGGATGCGCAGGCGACGGCGCAGGCCGACGCCATTTCGATCCTGGAGCGCGCCGCCAAATAATGATTCAGAGGTACCGTGCCTCGGCGGGCATCATGCTGGCGCCCGCCGTGACGCTGATCGGCATCTTCATCCTGTTGCCGATGCTGCTCACCGTCTGGCTGTCGTTCCAGGACTGGTCGACGCAGACACCGTTTTCCAGCGCCGGCTTTATCGGCCTCGACAATTTCCGCGAGATTTTTGGGGTCTCCTCGGTCGGCCGCGACTTCAAGGCCGCGCTGGCTAACACCGCGATTTACACCGCGCTCTCCGTCATCCTCATCCTGCCGCTGTCGGTGGCCTTTGGGCTGATGGTCTACCAGCGCGATGTCGCCGGCGGCACGGCGCTGCGCACGGTGCTGTTTGCCACCTACATGGTGCCGATGATCGCCGTGGCGCTGGTCTGGTCGAAACTCTATTCGCCGAGCGAAGGCCCGCTCAATCAGATGCTCGGTCTAATCGGCGCGGGACCACAGCCCTTTCTGTCGTCACCGCGCTCGGCGCTGATCTCCATCGTCTTCCTCAATGTCTGGCAGCAGGTCGGCTATTTCACCGTGCTGGCGATCGCCGGGCTGACGCAGATCCAAGGCAGCCTCTACGAGGCGGCGAAGCTCGATGGCGCCAGCCGCTTCGAGCAGTTCCGCTTCATCACCCTGCCGCTGATGCGGCGCACGCTTCTGTTCAGCGCCGTCATCGCCATCATCAACGCCGTGCAGGTGTTCGAGCCGGTTGCCCTGATCACGCAGGGCGGGCCGGTCGGCTCGACCAATGTGCTCACCTACCACATCCGCCGCGTCGGCATCGAGCGTGCGCAGGGTGGACTGGGTTCGGCCATGGCGGTCATGCTGATGCTGTCGCTGATTGTCGTCGTCTGCGCGCTGTTTGCCTTCGCCAACCGGAAGAACGACGAATGAGCGCGGGATCGTCGAGCCGGCTGTCGCGCCGGCGCCCGTCCGGACGCAAGGCGCTGCTGGCGACGCTGATGCTGCTGGTCGCCGTTGCCTCGGCCTTCCCGCTGGTCTGGATGGCGCTGTCGAGTCTCAAGACGCCGGCCGAGAGCATGCAGGTGCCGCCGGTGTGGATCCCCGGCACGCCGAACCTAGACGCCTATGAGAAGGTGTCGGGCGTGGTCAATGTCGGCCGCTCGATGTGGAATTCTCTGGTCATCGCCTCGATCACCACCGCCGGCATTCTGCTGACCAGCATGATGGCCGGCTACGCCTTCGCCAAATACCACTTCCCCGCCAAGTCGCTGCTGTTTTCTCTGCTGATCGCCACCATGTTCCTGCCGCCGATCGTGACGCTGATCCCGCTCTACCGCCTGGTCGGCTCGGTCGGCCTCAACGCCAGCCTCGCCGGCATCATCGTGCCCAATCTCGCCAATGCTTTCGGCATCTTCCTGATGCGCCAGTTCATCTCCGGCGTGCCCGACGAGCTCATCGACGCCGCGCGCATGGACGGCGCCTCGGAGTTCTTGATCCTCTACAAGATCGTCGCGCCCAGCATCGCACCCGCAATCGCGGCTCTGGCCCTCTTCGCCTTCGTCTATCACTGGAACAGCTATCTGTGGCCGCTGACCGTGCTGCAGGGCAATGCCGACGCCTATCCGATCGTCATCAGCTTGAGCCGCTTGCTCAGCTACAACAGAGGTGCGGTCAACACCGGCTTGGTGATGGCCGGCGCGACGCTGGCCGTGCTGCCGCCGCTCATCCTGTTCGTCTTCCTGCAGCGCTTCTTCGTCGATTCCATCGTCGGCTCGGCGATCAAGGGATAGCTCGCCTCACCCGAACCTTGCCGCCGTCCAAGCCCCGCCCGCAGCATTCGACTCCACCGCCGCCGCGACAAACTTCACCCCGCGCGCGCCATCGACGACGTCGGGCACCTGTGCCGCGCGCGCCGGATCAACCGTCCCGCCCGAACGGTGCGCGCGAATGATATCGGCGGCGTCGCGGTAGAAATTGGCGAAGGCCTCGATATAGCCTTCCGGATGCGCCGCCGGCATGCGCGACACGCGTTGGCTTTCCGTCGTCGAGCCATGGCCGCCGCGCACCAGCGTGCGGGTCTCCTCGCCGTAGATGGAGAAGCGCAGTTCTTCCGGCCGGCCGCCCGACCATTCGAGCCCGGCTTTGTCGCCATAGATGCGCACCGAGAGATCATTGTAGTGGCCGGGCGAGGTCTGGCTGGCGAGGATCGTGCCGCGCGCCCCGCCGGTCCAGCGCACCAGCACATGCGCATTGTCGTCGAGCCGGCGTCCCGGCACGGCAGTGAACAGATCGGCCGACACCGCCTCGGCCTCACAGCCGGAGATATAGCTTGCCAGGTTGAAGGCATGCACGCCGATATCGGCCAGCACCGCCGACTGCCCGGCGCGCGCCGGATCGGTGCGCCACTCCGCCTGCTTCTGGCCCTCGGCGTCGATCGGTGTGGTCAGCCAGTCCTGGATGTAGGCGCCATGCACGGACACGATACGGCCAAGCGCGCCCGCCGCCACCATCTCGCGCGCCTGGCGGACCATGGCGTAGCCGGTGTTGTTGAGCGTGACGACGAAGCGACGCTTTTTCTCCCGCGCCAGCGCCACCAGCGCCTCGGCATCGGCCAGCGTGGTCGACAGCGGCTTGTCGCAGATCACGTCGATGCCGGCCTCGAGAAAGGCCGTGGCGATCGGCGCGTGCAGATGGTTGGGCGTGACGATGACCACCGCCTCGATGCCGTCCGGCCGCGCTGCTTCGGCTCGTGCCATGGCGCGATAATCGGCATAGCTGCGCTCGGGCGCGATGCCGATCTCGGCGGCCGAGGCGGCGGCGTTCTCCGGGTCCGACGAGAGCGCGCCGGCGACCAGTACGATCTGGTCGTCCAGGCGCATGGCCAGCCGATGCACGGCGCCGATAAAAGCATTGCGACCGCCGCCGACCATGCCGACCCTGAGCCGCTTGCCCGCCGATCCGTCCGATGTTGCGTAGACCATGTTTCCTCCTGGGAAGACAGTTTTGCCGTCGTCGAGTTCTGTCGCGCCCCCCTCTGTCCTACCGGACATCTCCCCCACGAGGGGGGAGATCAGGCACCACAGCGGCCTTCGCCAATCTCAGACGTCGCAAGAGGGCGCCGAAGGCGAAACTGCCAATCTCCCCACCCGTGGGGGAGATGTCCGGCAGGACAGAGGGGGGCGCCGTAGAGCGCTGCTTTTGACCGCTCGCATCAGTCACACTTTCGAACATGATTTCCAATTTTCATATTGTAAAACGATCGTATCGCGCTAGCCTGAAATCATGAGTGGGGCAAGCAAGGCATCCGGACGGTCCAGCACCGACGAGGCGGCGACGCGCAAGCGCGGGCGCTCGCTGGCCGCGCTTGGCTACATCCAGCCGCAGACCTATGAGGAGCTGCGCGCGGTGCTGTCGTCGGGCACGGTGCATTTCCCCAAGCGGCTGCGCCAGGTGGCAATCTTCCTGTGGCAGCATCCGAGCGACGTCGCGCTCGGCACCATCGCGCAGGTTGCGGCACAGGCCGGCGTGCAGCCCTCGACGCTGGTGCGCTTTGCCCAGATCTTCGGCTATTCCGGCTTTTCCGATTTCCAGGGCCTGTTCAAGGAGCACATCAAGGGCTCATGGCCGGAAGGGCGCGGCGAACCGCGCACCGAGACCGAGCCAAATCTGCATTTCCTGCACGGCATGGTCGGCGCATCGCAGGCCTCGCTGGGGCGCATCGAGGCCGGCTTCGACGTCGAGAGTTTCGACAAGATGGTGGCGCTGCTGGCGGCGGCCGAGCTGATCTATGTCATCGGCTCCAAGCGCGCCTTTCCCGTCACCGCCTATCTCTCGCTGACGCTCTCGCAGCAAGGCGTGCGCAACGTGCTGGTCGACAATGTCGGGTCCTCCGCACTCGACCAGATCGGCTGCATCGGCGGCCGGGATGCCGTGCTCGCTGTCTCCTTCAGCCCCTACAATTCGATCACGCCCGATCTCGTCGCGGTGGCGCATGAGCGCAAGGCGCGCATCGTCACCGTCACCGACAGCACCTTCAGCCCGCTGATCCCGCTCTCGGACAGCTGGCTGGAAGTGGTGGAATCCGACTTTGCCGGCTTCCGCTCACTGGCGGCCTCGCTCGCCGTTGGGATGGCGCTGGTCCATGGCGTGGCGGCGCGGCGCGGCGAATGAGGCGTCACTGGTCCAATTGACTATCGGGAATTGTCGTTCCATATTTCTCAAAATAGAAACTTTATTCCCGGGAGGAGGAATGGAGATCCGGCTTGACGGCAAGGTGGCTCTGGTCACCGGGTCGACGCAAGGCATTGGCCGCGCCATTGCCGAGACGCTGGCGCGTTCCGGTGCCGCCGGGCTGCTGGTCACCGGCCGAGAGAAGACGCGTGGCGAGGCTGTGGCGGCCGAGCTTTCGCAAATGGGCACGCCGACCATCTTCGTCGCCGCCGACCTTGCCGATCCTGACGCCCCCACCCTTCTGGCGCAAGCCTGCATCGAGCGCTTCGGCCGCATCGATGCGCTGGTCAACGCCGCAGGCCTGACCGATCGCGCCTCCTTCCTCGACGCCAGCCTCGACGACTGGGCGGCACTGTTTGCCGTCAACACGCGCGCGCCGTTCTTCCTGATGCAGGCGGCGATTGCCGACATGAAGCAGCGCGGACAGGGCGGCGCCATTCTCAACATCCTGTCGATCAACGCCCATTGCGGTTCGCCGGAACTCGCCGTCTATTCCGCCACCAAGGGCGCGCTGGCGACGCTGACCAGGAACGCCGCCAACGCCCACCGTTTCGATCGCATCCGCGTCAACGGCATCAATGTCGGCTGGACCGACACGCCGGCCGAACGCATCATGCAGGCGGAGACATTGGGCAACGGCCCTGGCTGGCTCGACAAGGCCAATGCCGCGCAGCCTTTCGGCCGGCTGCTGACGCCGGACGACATCGCCAGCCTCGCCGTCTTCCTGCTCTCCGATGCCGCCGGACCGATGACCGGCGCGGTCATCGACCAGGAACAGGCGGTGATCGGGGCGAACCGGTGAGCGCTTCCACCGAAACGCTTGGGCCGGCGCTGCTCGACCGCTTGCCGGCCTCGGTCCAGACACCGTCCTATGACCGTACGCTCCTCTCGCCCGGCATGGCGCATCTCGGCGTCGGCGCCTTCCACCGCTGCCATCAGGCCGAATACACCGACGATCTCATCTCGCTGCGCTTCGACCGCTGGGGCATCGTCGGCATCAACATCCGTCCGCCCAGCCTTGCCGACACGCTGGGACGGCAGGGCGGGCTGTACACAAGGCTGATCCGCGAGAACAGCCACATCGAGGCGCGCGTCATCGGCAGCATCGTCCGGGTGGTCGACAGCCAGGAGAGTGCGGCACTGGCGCTCGGCGTGCTGATCTCACCCGATATCGAGTTGGTGACGATGACAGTGACGGAAAAAGGCTATTGCCACGTCCCGTCCAGCGGCGAACTCGACCTTGGCCATCCTGATATCGTCCACGACCTCGCCAACCCCGAGAAGCCGCGCAGCGTCCCCGGCCTGTTGGTGCGGGCGCTGGAGCAGCGCAGGGCCACACATGAGCGACCCATAACGTTTCTCTCCTGTGACAACATTCCGACCAACGGTACTATCCTGAACAATGTCGTGCGGACGTTTGCCGAACGGCGGAGCAAAGGGCTGGCCCGCTGGATAGAGGCCAATGTCGCGTTCCCCGCGGCCATGGTCGACCGCATCGCGCCGGCGGTGACGCAGGATGACCTCGACAGTGTCGAACAATGGTTCGGCTACCACGATGCCGCCGTCGCTGTCGGTGAGCCGTTCCGGCAATGGGTGATCGAGGAAAAATTCGCCGGCCGCATGCCGCGCTGGGATCTGGTCGGCGCCACCTTTGTCGACGACGTCACGCCGTTTGAGCATCTCAAGATGCGGGTGCTGAATGGCGCCCAGACGGCACTCGCCACGCTCGGCGTTCTGGCTGGTCTCGAGCACACATCGGATGCCATGGCCGACCCGCTGCTGTCGGACTTCATCAGGCGCATGCTGGTCGAAGAGACTGTGCCGACGCTGATGCCGGTGCCGGGCATCCTGCCGCTTGCCTATGTCGAGCAGAGTCTTGCCCGGCTGAAGAACACCGCGATCCGCCACCGCAACCACCAGATTGCCACCGACGGTTCGCAGAAGATCGTCCAGCGCCTGCTCAACCCGATCCGCGACCGGCTGAGACAGAGCGCCAGCGTTGGCCTGCTGTCGGTGCCGGTCGCCGGCTGGATGGCCTATCTGATCCAGGCCTCGGAACGTTTCGGCAGACGCTGGCCGGTGTCGGATCCCTATGCCGGCAAGGTCGCCGCGATCGCCGATGCGACCGGTCACGATGCCAGCGCGCTGGTGTCCGCCATCCTTGCCATCGACGGGATATTCGACCCCGGCCTTGCCGCCGACGATACGTTCCGCGCGGCCGTCACATCGGCGCTGGGCGACCTGCTGTCGGACGATCCGATGGCGGCTGTCCGGCACAGTCTTGAACAAGATGAGGTCGCGAGGTTGAAGCGATCCAAACAATCGGCATTATAGTCGTCGGGGTCTAGGAGGCAGAATGAAACTAGGAGTGCTAACAGCACCTTTTGCGGAGACGCCGCTTGGCGAGGTCGCCGGCTGGGCAAGCTCGGTTGGCTTCGAGGCGCTGGAAATCGCCTGCTGGCCGAAAACCTCCGGCGCGACGCGACGCTATGCCGGCACCAGTCATATCGACGCCGCCTCCACCTCGCCTGCGCAGGCCAAGGAGATTGCCGCATCGCTGGCAGAGAAGAAACTCACGGTCTCTGGCCTCGGCTACTATCCCAACCCGTTGCATCCGGACCCTGCCCATCGCGAGGCCGTCATCGGGCATCTGAAGAAGGTCATCGTGCTGGCCGCCAATATGGGCGTGCCGGTGGTCAACACCTTCTGCGGCGGCGATGCCTCGAAGACCGTGGACGTCAACTGGCAGGACGCGCTGAAAGTCTGGCCCGAGACCGTCGCCTATGCGCGCGGCCACGGGGTAAAACTCGCCTTCGAGAACTGCCCGATGATCTTCAGTTATGACGAGTGGCCGGGCGGGCACAACATCGCCTATTCGCCCTACATCTGGCGGCGCATCCTCGAGGCCTGGGGCGGCGAGGTCGGCATGAATTTCGACCCCTCGCATCTGGTCTGGCAGATGATCGACCAGGGCCGCTTCATCAAGGAGTTCGGCCCCTACATGCTGCATGTCCACGCCAAGGATTTGATGATCGATCATGATGGTTTGTATGAGCGCGGGATTCTTTCCGCCGGGATAGGCTGGCAGGTGCCGCGCATGCCGGGATTGGGCGATGTCGACTGGAGCGGCTTCTTCTCCGGCCTCTACCGCGCCGGCTATGACGGCTCGGTCATCATCGAACATGAGGACAGGCGGTTTGAAGGCAACGACGATGCGGTGAAGCGGGGCTTCCTGCTCGCCCGCGACGTGCTGCGCCCCTTCGTCAAATGACGAGGTGAATGACTTGGTCCGATCCTGCCGAAGGGTCTGACCCTGAGACGAAAAACAACAATGTGGAGGAGTACTGACATGAAGAAAATACTGACCATGGTCCCGTTGCTTGCGGGCGCTGCCTTGCTGGCATCGATGGGCGTGTCGTCGGCCGAAGCCAAATATACGATCGGCATTTCCAACACCGTGCAGGGCAATGGCTGGCGCGAGGAAATGGTCTGCGCCATGAAGGCGCAGGCGCTGGCTTCGGGCGAAGTGACGAAGCTCAACATCGCCCACCGCAACACCGATGCCGCCGGCCAGCTCGAAGACATCCGCAATCTGATCAGCGCCAAGGTCGACGCCATCGTCGTCAACCCCGCTGATCCCGCGGGCATCAAGGCGGGCCTGGAAGAAGCCACCAAGGCCGGCATCGTCGTCGTTGCCGTCGACCAGGCGGTGACCGAACCGTCGGCCTACATCATCTCCAACAACCAGGAACAGTATGCCTATCTCGGCGCCAAATGGCTGTTCCAGCAGATGGGCGGCAAGGGCGAAGTGTTCTACATGCGCGGCGCCGCCGGCGCCTCGGCCGATAGCGATCGCGACAAAGGCTTCAAGAAGGCGCTGGCCGAAAACCCCGGCGTGAAGGTGGCGCAGGAAGTCTTCACCGGCTGGCAGCAGGATCAGGCCAAGCAGCAGATGCTGTCGTTCCTGGCCACCGGCACGCCGTTCAACGGCGTGTGGACGTCGGGCATCGACAACGTCATCGTCGACGCGCTGGTCGAATCGCAGGCGCCGCTGGTGCCGGTGGTCGGCGCCGACAATGCCGGCTTCGTCGGCCAGCTGAGCTCGGTGAAAGGTCTCGTCGGTGCAGCCGTCACCAACCCCGGCTCGATCGGCGGCGCGGGCGTGACGCTGGCGCTGCAGATCCTCGACGGCAAGAAGCCGGCGCAGCAGACCGTGCTGGTCGACCCGCAGCTGTGGGACAACGCCACCGACGAAGGCAAGGCCAAGCTGAAGGCAGCCGCCGACCCGTCGCTCAGCCCGGAATGGCCGGTCTCGATCTCGATCCCGGAGTGGACGACCTACACGAAGGACCAGATCGTGGCCTGCAAGGGGCCGGGGGAGTAAGCCTGGTTTGAATGAACTGGCGAGGACGGCGAACGGCCGTCCTCGTCACACAGACTAGCGCTCTACGGCGCCCCCTCTGTCCTGCCGGACATCTCCCCCACAGGTGGGGAGATTGGCTGTCATCTCGGCTTTCGCTAATTTTCTACGTCGCAAGACGAGGGGCGGCGCCGGAACTGCCAATCTCCCCCCAAGTGGGGGAGATGTCCGGCAGGACAGAGGGGGGCGCCGTAGAGTGCCAGCAAGAGAATTTCTGAGCGGACATCGATTTGACCACCAGCCCCCTCCTCGACGCCACCGGCGTCGCCAAGAACTACGGCGCGGTTGCAGCGCTTCGCAACGCGTCGCTCTCCGTGCTGCCGGGCGAGGTCCACGCGCTGATGGGCGCCAACGGCGCCGGCAAGTCGACGCTGGTGAAGATCCTGACCGGCGCCATTCCGGCGAACTCCGGCCGCATCCTGATCCGTGGCGAAGCGCGCGACATTCGCTCGCCCGCCGCCGCGCGCCGCGCCGGGCTGCTGCCGGTCTACCAGGAGCCGTCGCTAATCCCCGATCTCGACGTTCTCTCCAATCTCAGGCTCACCGGCACGCCGGTCGAGCCGTTCCGCGCCTGGGTGCGCGAGCTCGGCATCACCGACCTCGATCTGCGCGACACCGCGCGCGACATTCCGCTGGCCGTGCTGCGCGTGCTCGACCTGGCGCGGGCGCTCGCCGTCGAGCCGGACGTGCTGCTGCTCGACGAGATGACGGCGGCCCTGCCCGCCAACCTCGCCGAAAAAGTGCTGGAAGTGGTGCGCCGCCAGGGCGATGCCGGTCGCGCCGTGATCTTCATCTCGCACCGCTTCGTCGAAATCTCCGCACTGTGCGACCGCGCCACCGTGCTGCGCGACGGCGAGACCGTCGGTGTCGTCGACATCGTGCCGGGCGTGGAAGAAAAGATCGTCGAGCTGATGCTCGGCACCCGCATCGTCAAAACCCATGTCGCGGCCCGCAGCGCTGCCGAGAAGGCCGCGCCCGCGACCACCCGGCCGCGCATTTCGGTGCGAAACCTGCGCGTCGGCGCCAAGCTCAGCGATGTCTCCTTCGATCTCGCCGACGGCGAAGTCGCCGGCGTCGTCGCGCTCGAAGGCCAGGGCCAGGACGAGTTGTTCGCCGCCCTTGCCGGCTCGATCCGGCCCTCCGGCGGCACGATCGAAGTCGATGGCCAGCCGGTGAAATTCTCGCATCCGATCGACGCCATCCGCGCCGGCATTGCCTATGTGCCGGGGGACCGCTCGGAAGCGCTCGCCATGCAGCGCTCGGTGCGCGAAAACATCGCGCTGCCTTTCAGCGCTGCCTTGCGCAACTGGGGTCCGATCAACATGCGCCGCGAACGCGCGACCGTGCTCAGCGCCATCGAGCGGCTGCAGATCGACACCCGCGCCCAGGGCGAAGTGCAGCGCCTGTCCGGGGGCAATCAGCAGAAGGTGACCATCGCCCGCTGGATCGCGGCGGATGCCCGCACCATCCTGTGCTTCGACCCGACGCGCGGCATCGATGTCGGCACCAAGCAGGAGATCTACAAGCTGCTGCGCGAACTCGCCGGCAACGGCAAGTCGGTGCTGTTCTACACCTCGGAGCTGGAGGAGGTGCAGCGCGTCTGCGACCGCGTCATCGTCATCTTCGGCGGCCGCATGGTCGACATTTTTCCGGTCGAGGAGGCCGACGAGCCGGCGCTGATGCGCGCCGCCTACGGCCTGCCGCGCGGCGCCAAGGCCGATATCGGCATATTGGCTGATCCGACCGCGAACACTTCGGCTTCGCCGGAGGCCGCGCCATGAGCCATTTCCTGCGCCGCCAAGCCTGGGTCGTCGGCCTGTTCGCCCTGCTCATCGTCCTGTTCATCGCCACCAGGATCATCCAGCCGGCCTATGGCAGCAATGATTTCGGCTCGCTCGCCCGAGCCGTTCTGCCCTATGCCTTCGCAGTCGCCGCGCAGACCGTCGTCGTCATCGCCGGCGGCATTGACCTGTCGGTCGCCGCCATGATGGCGCTGACCAGCGTCACCGCGGCGTCGATGATGAATGGCGCGAGCGAGGAATACGCGCTGTTCGTGGTGCCCTTCGTGCTGGCCATGGGTTTCGTGCTCGGCGCACTCAACGGCCTGCTCATCGTCGTCACCCGCGTGCCCGACATTGTCGTGACGCTGGCCATGCTGTTCGTGCTGCAGGGTGCAGCCCTGCTGGTACTCGACGCGCCGGGCGGCGGCATCGCCGAATGGCTGAAGGCGCTGATCTCTGGCACCGTACCGATCCCCGGCCTGCCCGACGCCATAGACGCCTGGCTGCCCAAGGCGCTGCTGGTGCTGATCGTGTGCCTCTGCGTCATCTGGATACCACTGAGGCGCTCGCGCCTCGGCCTCTCCATCTACTCCATCGGCTCTAGCGAACTGGCGGCGTTCCGCTCCGGCGTGCCGGTCAAGCGCACTCGCATCATCGCCTATGCGCTGTCCGGCCTGTTCGCCGCCTTTGGCGGCCTGGCGCTGACCATGAGCACCGGCATCGGCGCCCCCATCCCCGGCCCCTATCTGCTCGCCAGCGTCGCCGCCGTGGTGCTGGGCGGCGTCGCGCTCGGCGGCGGCAAGGGCGGCCTGCTCGGCCCGATCGTCGCCGTCTTCGTGTTGCGCCTGGTGCGCACGGATTTGACGCTGCTTGCCATCGACCCGAATGTCACCGCCATCATCGAGGGGCTGATCATGGTGGCGGTGGTGATGTTCGGCGCGTTTATCACGATGCGGGGGCGGCAATGATGGGAGGGCTGTCGCAGAGAGACGTCGGCGTTCCTTCGCGCCCCCCTCTGTCCTGCCGGACATCTCCCCCACAAGGGGGGAGATTGGATGTCGCGACGACCTTCGCCAATCTCCAACCTTGCAAGAATGAGCGAGGCGCTGAAGCTGCCAATCTCCCCACAAGTGGGGGAGATGGCCGGCAGGCCAGAGGGGGGCGCCGTAGAGCACTGTCCTCGCCAACTTGCCGCACCTTGCAAACCTCATCGCGAGCAAGAGCCGCCCCATGAGCACCACCGCCATCACCCCGGTCCCCTTCGCCCGCCGCATAAAGCGCTTCATGGCCGATCGCCCGCTCATCCCGCTGATCGTCCTGCTCGCCATCCTGGTTATAATCCTGCAGATCCTGCGCCCCGGCATCGTCAACGAGCGCTGGATCGCCAACACTATTAAATTCGCCATACCGCTGGCGATCCTGGCGGGATGCCAGACCATGACCATGCTGACCGGCGGCATCGACCTGTCGGTCGGCACGGTGGCGACGATGAGCGCCTTCATCATGGCCACGCAAGTGGTCAACCAGGACCCGGCGGTGGCGTTCCTCCTGGCGATGATGCCGGCGGTGCTGATCGGCCTCGTCAATGGCATTGGCGTCGGCGTCTTCCGCGTCCACCCGCTGATCATGACGCTGGGCACCAGTCTGATCGGCACCGGCTGCCTGCAGGTCTACCAGCGCACGGTGATCGCGTCGGGCGCAAAAATCCCCGACTTCCTGGCTTGGCTCGGCACCGGCGTGACATGGGGCTTCCCCAACGCGCTGCTGCTGTTCGTGCCGCTCGCCGCCCTCATCGTCTTCACGCTCGCCCGCACCGGCTTCGGCCGCCTGCTCTACGCCGTCGGCGACAATGAGCGCGCGACCCGCCTGTCGGGCGTGCAATACTGGCAGGTCATCACCGCGCTCTACGTCACCTCCAGCGTGCTCGCCGGCATCACCGGCCTGCTCTATATCGGCCTGATCAAGGCCCCCTCGCTGTCGCTCGCCGAACCGCTGGTGCTGCCCTCGGTCGCCGCCGCCGTCATCGGCGGCACCTCCATCTTCGGCGGCCGCGGCGGCTACACCGGCACCATCATCGGCGCCCTGATCCTGACCGTGCTGACGACACTGCTGACCATCCTGCAGATGCCGGAGGGGGCACGGCGGATCTTGTTCGGGCTGATCGTGCTGTTCGTGACGGCGGCGTATTTGCGGATTGTGGAGGAGCGGTAGGGGGCCGAGGCCAGCGCCAGCCCCCACTCCGTCTCGGCTTCGCCGAGCCACCTCTACCCCCACGTCCGTGGGGGAGAGGAAATGCCAAGCTTTTCGAGGAGGAATCCAAGCTTTTCGAGCGAAGAAAAAACTCAACACTGTCGAGGCCGCAACCTCGAAAAATAGCGTTTCCTCTCCCCCACGAATGTGGGGGTAGAGGTGGCTCGGCGAAGCCGAGACGGAGTGGGGGGCACCCTAAGCGATTGCCATCACCCTGGGCGCCTGTGCCCACCCAGAGCTCGCCCGCCCCCCTACTTCAACGAAATCGCCATCCCGCTCAAATCCGCATTCACCTGCAGGCCCACCTGCCGGCCCGTAAGCTCGAGCTGGGCGCCCTTGTCGTTGGTCATGACGATCACCTGCGCCCCCTTGCCGAGCGCGCCGCCACCGCCGGCCGCGCCATAAACCCCGGTCGCATCCCGCACCCTGCGGATATGGCGCACGGCGCCCCGGAAATAGGTCTTGGAAACCCCGAAGGCGAAGCCGCCCGAAACGCCGCCGATCGTGATGGGATAGGAGCGGCCGTGGAAGGTCAGCGTCCCCTCGCCGCCGGAACCGCCGACGAAGAAGGCCGCCTTGTAGACGGCAAAGCGGATCGTGCCGCTATCGGCATGCGCGGCGCTGGCAGCGCTGACGAACACAGTTGTGATGGCCGCAACCGCGAGCGAACGAAAGCTGGACGAGATGGTCATGGTGGGAGCTCCTCAAGTGCGCCGCTCACCCAACCGGCAGGGCTCGTCGGCGTCGTAACCAACTTGAACAGTTTAGGCTTGGATTTAGTTCCAGGGAGAGCCCTCGGTGGGTCAAGGCGCAAAGCTGGTGGGGAGAGCGGAGGAGCGCTTCATACAGAGCTGGCAATGCCAATGCCTCGGGGCAAAGGCTATCGCATATGAGCTTTTACGAAGAGGACCCCCACTCTAACTTGCCGGGGCGAGCCAGGGTTTCGCCCGTCCTTCGGACCCTCACAAGGCGGAGGGAACGCTGCCGCACGCCCAGCCCTTTTTTAAGTCGACTTAGACGGTTTTGCGGAAATCAGCGCCAACCTAGTCTCCCTCCCCCTTGTTGGGAGGGATTGAGGGCGGGGGTATTCGTAGGGCGCAAGCCTCCGCTATGGTCCCTGTGCAAACCAATCCCAGCCCTACGGATATTTCCCCGGCTTTGGTGCGTAGATTTGCGGATCGAAGTCCAAATCCTTCGGCAGCGGCAGGCTCGAGCACTGCAGATGCATCTGGCGCGCCAACAGCCTTCGCTGCTGCTGCTCATGCTCCTTGATCGCCGCCACGAGACCCATGCTGTAGGGCCCCAGCACGACGCCGGCGGCCCATCCCGGATGCTCCTTCTCGCGCCGGTCGTAGTTCAAGGCATCCGTGCGGGCCTGCTGGCATTCCGGCGTCGCCCATTTCGGGTCCTGCGGCGAGAGCGAGGCTCCATACTGGACCGGAGACGATACGCACCCTGCCACTGTCGCAGTCAACGCGACGACCATTGCAATTCTCATCCGCAAGCCCCTCCTAATGTAGGAGGCGACTACAAGACGATTCCAGCGGGAAAAAGGCAGCTTCAGGATGCGGATTTTGCAGGGCCGCTCACCCCAGCAGGTTGCGCGCCGTGCGCATGAAGATCTTCGAGCCGATCGGGATCAGATCGTCGGGAAAATCATAGTCGGGATTGTGCAATGACGGGGTGCGCTCGCCCGCGCCGAGGAAGAACATCGCCGACTTCGCCTTGTGGCCGAAAATGCCGAAATCCTCCGAGGCGCGCATCGGCAGGGCTTCCTCGCTGCGCGGCACACCCTCTTCGTCCAACGCGCGGTTGATATGCTCCACCGCGTCCGGCGCATTGACGCTGGCGACGAAGATTTCGTGATAGTCGCAGCGCACGGACAGGCGGTGCTCGGCCGCTATCCTGGCGGCCAGCGCCTCCGCAGCTGCGACCAGCTCCGCCATGCGCTCGTCACGCCTTGTGCGCAGCGTCGCCCAAACCTCGGCGTAGCCGGGCGCGATGCCGAACACGGCCTCGCCCATCGTCGCATGGGTGACGGTGACCATGCTGAAATCGTCATCGGCGAAAGTGCCGCGCCCGAGTGCCGGAAGCGCCGGCATCAGCTGGCTGATCGCCGGCATCGGCGACACGCCGGTTTCGGGCATGGAGGAATGCGCGGTCTTGCCGTCCAGCACGATGCGGATGCCGCGCGAGGCGCAGTTGACCACGCCGGGCTTGACACGCACCTCGCCGAACGGCACGCCCGGCAGATTGTGCAGCGAGAAGGCGAAGTCCGGCGCGATCTCGCCAAAGCGTGGATCGGCGACGACGCCGGCCGCACCATTGCCGGTCTCCTCCGCCGGCTGGAACATCAACACGACGCGGCCGCGGGCCGGCCGCTCACGCCCGAGCTGGCGGCCGAGTGCGGCCAGGATCGCGGTGTGGCCGTCATGGCCGCACATATGCGATTTTCCCGGCACCTGCGAGGCATGCTCGACGCCCGAAAGCTCCTCGATCGGCAGCGCATCGATCTCCGAACGGAACAGCACCGTCGGCCCCGCCTTGCCGCTGTCATAGACCGCCGCCACGCCATGACCGCCAAGGCCGGTCAGCACCTTGTCCGGCCCTGTATCGGCGAGGAAGGCGACGACTTCCTTGGCGGTCTGTTCTTCCTCATTGGAGATTTCAGGCCGCTGGTGCAGCTTGCGGCGCCATGCCGTCAGCTCGATGATATCGCGATTGGTCAGGGTCATGGCTTGGGCTCCGCTTTGGTGCTGCAGGTTACACAAACACGATAGGGTTTTTCTCACGCCGTGCCATACTGATCAATTCCGCTGGTCCATCTGCCTGTCTTGTGTGAGCGTAGATGACGACATCCCATGACCACCACACAACCCAGAGAATTTCCAGCTCCGCACTGAGGCCGTCGATCTCATCTCCGACATCCGGTGGCTTCTCCTGAAAAGCGCTGCGTGCTCGCCTGTGCGACATCTTTGCTTCCATCCACCCGAAGGAACGTTTCGGAGCAACAATGGCCAGGCGGTTTGCGTTTCTCTTGGTTCGCGACTTCACGCTGTCGCCGCTGTCGCTGTTCATCGACACGCTGCGGCTGGCCGGCGATGAGGGCGACCGCAGCCGCCGGATCGAGTTCGACTGGGAGATCGTCGGCGAGCGTGGCCTGCCGATCCGGGCGAGTTGCGGTGTCGAGCTGCTGCCGACCAAGGCGATCGGCAATCCGCAGGATTTCGACAACGGCGTCGTGGTCGGCGGCCTGCTCGACACCAACCGCAGCCTCAGCTCCGAAAAGGAGGCCTTCCTGTTGCGGGCGGCCGAAAAGGGCGTGCCGCTGACGGCACTCTGCACCGGCAGCTTCGTGCTCGCGCGCTACGGCCTGCTCGACGGCTACAGTGCCGCCGTCAGCTGGTTCCATATCAAGGATTTCCGCAGCCAATTCCCTGACGTGAACGCCCATGCCGACAGCCTGTTTTCCGTCGATAGGGGCCGCTCGACCTGCGCCGGCGGCACGGGTGCGGCCGACCTTGCCGGCCATTTCGTGTCGCAGTTCATCGGCCGCAAGGCGGCGGAAAAAGCCGCCAAGATCCTCGTGCTCGACCGCATCCGCTCGAGCCTGGATGTGCAGCCCGTCGGCGACCTCTTTCCCGCGGCCTCGAGCCGCGCGGTGAAGCGGGCGCTGCTTCTGATGGAAAGCAATCTCCAGGAGACGCTGTCGGTCGCCGAGATCGCGGGCCGGTTGCATTTATCCCGGCGCCAGCTTGAGCGGCTGTTCGGCGCCGAGCTCGGCATCGGCCCGATGGCCGCCTATCTTACGCTGCGCGTGCATCAGGCGAAGTCGCTGCTGGAGGGGAGCGACTTGGCGATCGGCGACATCGCCTACCGCTGCGGTTTTCCCAATGCCGGCCATTTCAGCCGTGTCTTCCGCCATCAGACCGGCATCACGCCGACCCTTCTCAGGCATCCGAACCGAATGTCCGGTGTCTTTGCCGACGGCAAGGGGAGCGGTCCCTAAGCCTATATTGGGGCGTGCGATCTCGCCGTTGGTATGATAATATCATACCAACCTGATAGGAGGGATCCATGTCCGCCACCGAAAAACGCACCTTCAGCCTGCCGGCCGAGCAGGCTGCTTTCATCGACCAGCTCGTTCGGTCCGGCACATACGCGACCAGCAGTGAAGTGATCCGCGCCGGTCTTCGCGCATTGCAGGAACGCGACGCCGCCGTGGAGCGCTGGCTGCGTGAGGAGGTCGCGCCGACCTATGATAGGTGGAAGGCAGACCCCTCCCAGGCCATCCCGGCCGACAAGTCTTTTGACAGCATCCGCGCACATCACGCAGCTCGCCTCAAGGGGAACGTGTGAAGCGCCGGCATGTTGTCCTTTTGCCGGAAGCCCAGACGGACCTGTTATGGATATACGATACGGTCGCTCACGCATCCGGCAACCTCACCGCCCTTCGCTACATCGAGCGGATCGAGCGATTTTGCCTGGGTCTCGACTATGCCTCGGAACGCGGAACCCTAAGGGATGATGTGCGGCCGGGGCTTCGCATCGTTGGCTTCGAGCGCCGCCTGACTGTGGCCTTCACCGTAGAAGGCGACCAGGTGGTGATTCTCAGGGTGTTCTACGGCGGCGTCAACTGGGAGGACGAGCTGGCGCCTATCGCTCCGTGAACGCCCGCGCGAACGAGTCCAGCATCGGCCGCGCCAGATATTCGAGGAAGGTTCGGTCGCCGGTGCTGATAAACGCCTCGACCGGCGTTCCTGGGTAAAGCTGCTCGGCTTTCACGCTCTGCGGCAGCGTGTCGGTGATCTTCAGCCTGGCGCGGAAATACGCCTCATGCGTGGTTTCATCGATCAGCCGGTCGGCGGAAATTTGCGTCACCGTAGCCGGGACCTCAGGGGTGAGGCGCGCGTTCAGGGCGGACAGCCTGAGCTTCGCCGGCTGGCCGACGCGAACCAGGTCCACGTCTTTCGGCCGCAGCTTCGCGTCGACGATGAGGCCCGACGCGGTCGGCAGGATCTCCATGATCTTCTGCCCCGGCGCAATCACGCTGCCTTTGGAGTTGTAGATCGAGGATACCACGATGCCGGCTGCCGGCGCCTTGATCGTCGTGCGCCCCAGCACCGCCTCGGCTGCGGTGATCTGTTCGCCGATGTCGGCCAGGCTGGTGCGAACCTCGTCGAGCTTGGTCAGCGCGTCCTCGACGCGCTGCGTGGTCGCGCGCTCGACCTGCGCCTGGGCTTCGACGATCTGCGTCTTGGTCGCTGCGATATCCGCCTCCAGCGCGCCGGCCTGGCCGACCAGATCGGCCTCGCTGCGCAGAAGCTGCGAATATTCGCTGCGGTTGGTGAGACCCTTGTCGAGCAGGCCGGTCTTGATGCCGAGTTCCTTCTTCACGATCTCGGCCTGTTGCTGGATGGCGAGTTTCTGCGCCTCCAGTCCCAGCGCCGACTCACGATGCATGGCGACGCGCTGCGCCAGGATCGACTGCTCGGAGCGGAACCGGGCGAGCCTGGCCTCGAACTCCTTCTGCTGTTCGTGCACCAGATTGTCGAAATCGCGCTGGAACGGCGCGGGTGCTGCTTCGGCGATCGGCGCCAGCCTGTCCGATCCGTCGCGCTCGGCCTCAAGTCGCGCGGCACTTGCCCTGAGCGCGATCGTCTGTCTGGTCAGCCGGTTGAGGTCGGTCTCGGCCGCCCTGCGGTCGAGCAGGACCAGCGGTTCGCCTTGTTGCACGCGGTCGCCTTCATGCACCAGCAACTGCTCGATGATGCCGCCCTCGGGGTGCTGGATGAGGATGTTGCCGCCCGTCGCCGAGATCGTGCCGGAGGTGATCACCGCGCCGGAGAGCGGCGCGTTCGCCGCCCAATAGCCGAAGCAGCCGACGAAGAGCGCTATGGCCACGTAGCCGACGACGGCCATGCGGCGGAAGTCGGTGCGCGGTCGACCTTCGAAGGCGAGGCTCTGCTGCATCATCGTCTATGACCCGAAGCGGACGCTGTGCGGGCGCACGGTCGGCACGAACGAGCCTGTCACCACCGCGCTCCCGGCCTTGCCGGCCGCCGGTTGCCTCAGCACCTCGCTCGCAGGGCCGAAAGCTTCGACCATGCCGTTGCGCAGGACCATGACGCGGTCGCAGGCCGCGGCGATCGAAGGGCGATGCGTGATGACGACTGTCGTGACGCTTACACTTCGCGCGGCCGAAAGCATCCCTTCGAGCGCCGCCTCCCCACTGCCGTCGAGATGGGCGTTGGGCTCGTCCAGCACCAGCATGCGTGGCTTGCCGTAGAAGGCGCGCGCCAGCCCTATCCGCTGGCGCTCGCCGCCCGACAGCACGGTATGCGACGGGCCTATCATGGTCTGATAGCCGTCGCGCAGCGTGAGAATCAGCTCATGCGCCTCGGCGCGCCTGGCCGCTTCGACGATCGCGGCGTCATCGGCGTCGGGTTCGAAGCGGGCGACATTTTGCGCGATCGATCCCGGGAAAAGCTCCACCTCCTGCGCGAGATAGCCGATATGCCTGCCAAGCTGGGTTTCGTCCCAGCTCCTCAGGTCGGCGCCGTCGACCCTGACCGCGCCGCCGGTCGGCTGCAGCGCGCCCACAAGCAATTTCGCCAGCGTCGATTTGCCGGCCCCGCTCGGGCCGACGATCGCCACCGCTTCGCCGGCGCCGATGGCAAAATTCAACCGCTTGAGGATGGGCTCCGTGCCGAAAGCCGCAGTCGGCGCGATGAAGAACAGATCCTGCACCGAAATCGCGCCCAATGGATCGGGCAGTGCGAGCTTGCGCCCCTGCGCTGGTTGCGCCGCAAGGGCGGTGTCCAGCCGTTTCCAGCATCGCTTGGCGTCGACGATCTGCCGCCAGGATCCGATCAGCTGGTCGAGCGGCTGCAGCGCGCGCGACGACACCAGCGACGAAGCGAAGATCATGCCGGCGGTCATCTGCCCTTGTAGCACCAGCCACGCGCCGGCGCCGAGGATCGCCAGTTGCAGCATCATGCGCAGCGCCCGCGACGTCGCGCTGAAGATCGCATTGGCGCTTCCGGAACGGTCATGCAGGGTCAGCGCCTCAGCAACGTGTTGTCCCCAGACCGCGGCGGCATTTTGCACCATGCCCATGGCGCGCAGCGTGTCGGTGTTGCGGGCGAAGGCCTGCTCCGCCTGGCTGGCCACCGCCGAGCGTTCCGCCGACATGGCATCGTTCCTGCCGATGGCAAGCTGGTTGGCCACGACCAAGAGAAACAGCAGCACGGCGCCGGCGAGCGTCAGCCAGAACAGGACGGGATGGATGAAATAGAGCAAGGCCAGGAAGACGGGCGCAAACGGCAGGTCGAACAACACCGCCACGCCGCGCGACCTGATGAAGGCGCAAGTCGTGGCAAGGTCGTTCAGCGGCGACAGCCCGCTGCCGGCATGTCTGGCGCCAAGCGAGGCGGCGAATGTCCGCGCGCCCAGTTTCAGGTCGACGGTGGCCGCAACACGTTGCGCGTAGATGGCGCGGACCGCGTCCAGCAGGCCGAGGAAGGCGAGCGCGAGGACCGCCATGGCCGAGAGATAAAGCAGCGTCTCGACGCTGGAGGACGGCAACACCCGGTCATAGACCTGCAGCAGATAGAGCGGGATCACCAGGAGCAGGATGTTGATCAGCAACGAAAAGATGCCGATATCGGCGATGCCGGGCAGGAAAACCGGGCGCAGGCCGATGGCCGCATCCCTGAGTGGCGCGCGGTCCCGTGACATCTAGACCGCGTGCTCGGCTGTCGTGCTCAGATGGCTCTGCTGCAAATCGTTCAGCGTATAGGCGTGGATATAGTCGATCTTCATTTGCGCGGGCGTCGCCAGATGGTCGGGCGGCGCGCCGGCTTGACCGCCGACCGCAAGGTCGACCAGCATATACATGGGCTTGTTCATATCGGACGGCGTCGCCGCTTCCGCGACCTGGACGCCATCATAGGTCCAGACCAGCTTGTCCGGCGTCCACAACAGGCCATAGGTGTGATAGCCGTCGGTGTTGGAGACATTCACCGTCGACCCGACCGTGGTGTGGGTTCCCGTCTCATTTGTGTGCGCGGTCATGAGAAGCGCATTCGGGTTCTGCCCATACATTTCGATCACGTCGAGTTCCGGGGGCCATGAACCGTCTTCGGGCAGAAGCCAGAAGGCCGGCCACGCGCCGGCATTTTCCGGGAGATCGGCCCGCATTTCGAAATAGCCATAGGTCTGCGAGAAGGTGTCGTGCGTCGTCAGTATGCCGGAAGTGTATTCGTAATTGTTGATCAGCGGCTTGATGTCGTCGGGCGCATGCGCCGCGGTTATGGTGAGCACGCCGCTTGCGACGCTGAACGGATGGACCGAGCTGGTCGGCGCATAATTGGCGTCGATATACCATTGCAGCTCGCCGTTCTGGGGCTGCGAGCTGCCGTTCTGCGCCCCCCACCAGAAATTGGAATCCCAGATGCCGCTCTGGCCGTTCCACAGGCTCAGCGTGTTGAAATCGTCGTTGAAGGACAGCGTCATGCCGGTCTTGTCGATCGGCAGCTCGAACTGGCCGGGCTGAAACTTGTCGATCGTGGTGTTGTGGAACACCAGCACCTCGCTCGAGCCGAGGTTCAGCTGCACGTTCGATCCCACCTGGACCATATTGGCGTGGACGGCCTCGAACGAGGTGAAGGCATAGCCGTTGAGGCGCACCGTGTCGGTCGCGCCGAAATCGGAGATAAGGTCGCTGCCATTGCCCTTGGTGATGATGAAGGTGTCGGCGCCGGCGCCGCCGATCAGCACGTCATTGCCCTTGCCGCCGTCCAGCGTCTGGCTGCCAGCGCCGCCCGTTATGATGTTGTCCTGACCATTGCCGAAGGCATAGTGGCCGTCGCCGGTGACGACGAGGTTCTCGAAATTCGCGGGCAGCTTGTAGCTCATCCAGGTATCGATCGTGTCGACGCCCGCGCCGTAGTTCTCGACCGCTTTGTTGATCGTCGAATAGAGATGGTAATAGTCGTCGCCCGCGCCGCCATACATGGTGACCTTGACGTTGGTGTCGCCCCAGAAGGAATCGTTGCCCGAGGTGCCGTAGCGGTAAGGCGCGCCTCCAGTCGCCGAGAACCAATGGGTGGAAGCGCCGGTATACGGAAGTGGAATGCCTTTGGCGTTGAGGACTGTGGTCATTCCGACACTCCTTGCGCGTGCTGCCTTGGTCGTTCGACAACCTTCGAGCGACCATTTCGGATCAACTCTTAAATTGATCCATCGTTCCAGGGAATCATTCTATAGTACACCAAGGAGATCGTCGCCCATCATTTAATAGATAATGCCGAAGGCGTTAAGCTGATCCTAATACAACTTTGTAGGAGAGACTTACAATTTTAATAAATTGTGAGATCCGCGCCGAAAAGTTAGGCAACCTGTCAATGATGCATGCAATTTGACGCGACACGACCGCCTGCCTGAGGCGGCGGTCGAAGTCGCGGGCGGATGGCCGCGGGCAAAGGGCTCAAGAAAATTTGACAGGCTATGTCGGACCGGGTGAGGTTCACCCGTCCTTGGGGCATCGGACAACGAAACCACAAAGGATACCGAAGAGATGCCAAGCACCGTACGTTTGCACCGCGTTCTGACGACCAGCCCGGAGAAGGTCTACCGCGCATTCACAGAAGCCGACGCGCTGGCGAAATGGCTTCCGCCGAACGGCTTCACTTGCACGGTACACAGCTTCGACGCGAAAGTCGGTGGCGCCTTCAAGATGTCGTTCCGAAACTTCACGACGGGCGGCAGCCATTCCTTCGGCGGCGAATATCTCGAACTCGTTCCCGGCGAGCGCCTGCGCTACACCGACAGGTTCGACGACCCCAATTTGCCCGGCCAGATCGAAGTGACCGTGCTCCTGAAGAAAGTGTCGGTCGGCACGGAACTCGACATCACGCAGGCCGGCATTCCGGACGTTATTCCGGCTGAAGCCTGCTATCTCGGCTGGCAGGAGTCGCTGCGCAATCTGGCAAAGCTCGTCGAACCCGAGATCAATCAGTAGAGCCCATCGGATCGGCGGCGCCGCCCAGCCAGTCCGCGCCGCCGACAATGCCGAGCCGAGGGCTCATCCCTCACGGCCCGGTGCAGATCGGCAACGGTTGCGGCGGCGGTGGCGGGTTGTCCTTGGCGTATTGCGCGATGATCGGCTCAAGGCTCTTTCGCGGCCAGAATTTCGGCTTGCCGATCTCCTTCAGGCAGGACGCATTCCAATAGGCGCCCGATTTGCCAACGGCGGCGATGTCGCGCGATTCCGGGTAGATATAGAGCGTCGTCGGATTGCTCTTCACCATCGAAATGATCTGGTCGGCGTCGGACGGCGACCAGCTGGTGCAGCCATTGCTGCGGCCGCCGGCGTAATCCACCAGCTTGCCGTATGGGACGAAGCCGTCATGGTCGGCATAGGAGCTGTTCGGGTTCTTGCGCAGGCACATGCCGCGCAACAGCCGCGCCGCGTGGCCGCCGATCACCCGCTGCCTGGCATTCGCCGTCTCGCCCTCGCCGTCGAACTGGATGAAGGTGCGCAGCAGCGCCTGGTCCTTTTTTGCGCCGATGCGGTAAAAACCCTTGAATGAGGTCTTTGCCTCGCCGGTCATATAGGCGCCACCGGTCGTCAAGGACGAGTCCAGGGCATTGCCGAAGTTTTTCGCGCAGCGTTTGCCGTTGGAGAAATCGACCATGCCTTTCAAATTGCGGCCGCCGCCATGGCCCGACGAGATCGCCCTGAACGACTGCTTGGCCTCGCAAATGACGTAGTAGCGCCGCCCCAGCACGCCATTGCCGAGATCGCCGGGGCGCGTCGCATCCATGGCGAAATAGCAGCCATTGTGGACCGCGCCTTGCGCGACCTTCTTCAGGTAAAGCGCGCGCGCCCGCTCCAGCACCACTTGCGAAATCTCGCCGTCGTCATTGCCGACATGGGCCTGCAGCCACGCCGGTATATCGGAGGACGCGGCAAAAGACCGGGCAGACATCGTCAAGGCGATGCCGGCGATGGCGAGGAGGCCAAAGACAAAGACAGCCAGAGATTTCAACCGCACCGGACAACCCTCCCGCCCGAACCGTTCTGCGATTCTCGGAAACCCATCATAAATCGTCGCGCGCCGATCGGCGAAACACATCTTGTTCAGAACCGCGCAAGCAAGTCAGGTAGCTTCCTGTTCGCCTTTCACAGCGCCAGGCTGCCCTGTTCCGCCTCCGCGGCATTGGGGTCGCCCGGCGCCGTTGCCCAGGCGAGCTCGACCAGCGTCACCGTGCGGCGGCCGGTGCCGTCGAGCTGGCAGACGATGAGGCCCTGCTCCTCGATATAGGTGAGCAGCCGCCGGGCGCGCCGCAGCGAATGCGAGCCGTAGGCGCGCGCGATCGCCGCGTCGCTCGGGCACGGCCAGCCCTCCTTGGCGGCGCGGGCGATCATCATGAACACGCCCTGCATGTCCTCGGGCAGCAGCGCGGCGCGCACGGAAACGTCCTGCCAGGCGTCATCGCCTGCCATGTCGGCGCCGAGCCCGGCGCGGGCGCGCGTCAGCATGCGACGGAATTCTGAGAGGTCCGGCACCACCGAAGCGAGGCCTTCGATGCGGCAGCGGACGACGAACTCCTGATAAAGCACGCCGATGACGCGGAAACCCGCATCGGGCTGCGCCAGGATGGCGCGCAGGACACGGTCCACCCGCTCTCGCCGCTCGGCCATATCCTCGGCGCTTACCGCCGGTTCCGCAGGTTCGGGGCGGATGTCCAGCGCCGCCGATTTGGCCGCCATCAGCTGGTCGAGCAGCTCCGGCGACGCCATCCGGCGCGGCGCGCGGATCGTCTCGGGCGGCGGCGCCGCCAGGATGATGGCGCGTGCGTCTTCAAGCGCTGTTTCCGGCATTGCCATCAGCCGCGGCGTACCGTTGCGCGGGCTGGTCTCGGTCTGGCCGATGCGCACGCCGAGCGGGCGGCGCGACAGCGCCGGTCCCAGCGCCATGAAGTGCCCGCGCTCCAGATCGCGAAACGCCTCCGCCTGGCGCCGTTCCATGCCCAGAAGGTCGGCGGCGCGCGCCATGTCGATATCGAGGAAGGTACGGCCCATGAGGAAGTTGGAGGCCTCCGCCGCAACATTCTTGGCGAGCTTTGCCAGCCGCTGCGTGGCGATGATGCCGGCAAGGCCACGCTTGCGGCCGCGGCACATCAGATTGGTCATGGCGCCGAGCGAGAGTTTGCGCGCCTCGTCGGAAACCTCGCCGGCCACCGCCGGTGCGAACAGCTGCGCTTCGTCGACCACCACCAGCATCGGATACCAATGCTCCCGGGCGGCCTCGAACAATCCGCCGAGAAAGGCAGCGGCGCGCCGCATCTGGTTCTCGGCATCGAGCCCTTCGAGATTGAGCACCGTGGAGACGCGGTGGATGCGCGCCCGCTCGCCGGCTGCTTGCAGGCCACGCTCCGTATGCTCCTCGGCATCGATGACCAGATGGCCGTAATGGTCGCCCAGCGAGACGAAATCGCCTTCCGGGTCGATGATGGTCTGCTGCACCCAGGGCGCGCTCTGCTCCAGGAGCCGGCGCAAAAGGTGCGATTTGCCGGAGCCGGAATTGCCTTGCACCAGAAGCCGGGTCGCCAGCAGCTCCTCAAGGTCGAGCGCCGCCGGCGCACCCGCCGTCGTCTGTCCCATCTCGATGGCTACGGTCATGTCACGACTCTCCTTGCGGACAGGGCTTATCAACCCGGCCGCGAGCCGTCGAGCGCGCCATGGCAACTCGCCCGCTGTTCCACACCTATGCTGCCAAAGCGCCACACATCAGCCCATCTGCCCAAAGGGAAGGCACATCAAGCGGAGTTGACCGGCGGCAGAAGCGGCGCTTCCAGCCCGTCGAAGGGATCGCGCCAGGCATCGATGGCTTCGAGCCGGCGATACCAACCCAGAACAGAGGGATAGTCCGCCAGCGGCAGGCCGGCTGCATCGTTGAACGGCAAAAACGTCGCCATGCGGAAATCGGCATAGGAAAGCGACTTGCCCACAAGCCATGGCCGCTTGGCGAGCTCCGCCTCGAGAATCGCTGCCGCGATGCGGAACTCCGCCAGCCCCTCCTCGACCTTGCCCTGGTCGACAGGCCCAATCCCGTAGCGCTGCTTGGTTCCGCGCTCGAAATGCACGGTGTCGCAGGCCCGCACGAAATTTTCCTTGCCCCAGCTTAGCCAGCGGATCATGTCGGGTTGGTCGCCGCCGCCGCGCCAGAAATCCGAACCCGCTTCGCGCGACAGAAGGCAGGCTATGGCGTCGGCTTCCCACAGGCTGCCGCCCGTCCATGCCAATATCGGCAGGGTAAGATTGGGATTGAGCTGACGAAACCGCTCAGCCTGCCCGGGCGCCATGGGTGCCGCGAACTCACACTCGACCTTGGCCTGCAGATGACGTGCCGTTGCTACCGCAAGGCGCGGATTGGGATTGCGGCTGAAGTACAGTTTCATATCCGGTCCTGGACGCTGTGGGCTCGACCTTATCAAACACGCAAACGTGCCCTCCCGGCAATCTGGTCGGACCACGATTCCGCTGGCACACGCCGTTGTTCGGCGTATTATTTCCTTCGGGAGAGGGTTCTTGGCAGGAGGAAGCCATGAACGTAGTGCCGAGCGTACCTGTCATCGACGTGACAACCCAGAACCTTGTTTCCTCTGCGCTTTCCAGATTCCGCGCTGGCGATACCGTCTCGACTAGAGCGGCGCTCGATGCCATCCGCCGCATGGATCCAACCTGTGTCGACAGCGACGACGATCTCGTCGAACTCGTCGTCATGGCGGCAATTGGTAAGACCATGGCGGTCGTGTTCGACCACCGCTCCCGCTAGCCCTGTGGGACGAACCTGTGCCGTTCAACTCGCTTGAGCTCGAGTGGATTCGGTTGGCGAGCTTTTACAACTGCAGCCCGGGAGGCGCACGTCTTCGTGCGCGAAGGCCGGCAATAGCATAAGCGGGCAAGACTCAGATCCCCAAGGGATGCGGCATGTAGCCGACGAAGCCGCCGATCTTCCAGTGGCCCGCCACCTTCCTGCAGAAATACAGCGTCTGCCATTTCAGCTTGTCGACGCTGCCATCGGCCTTGGCCACCGAGCCGTTGAACTTCTTGTGCAGCACGGCGCGGTCGCCATCGACGTCGATGTCGCGCATGTTGGTGACGCGAAACAGCGCCTCGCGCAGCGGCTCGGCGAATCTGGCCGCCGCCGTCTCCTTGGCCTGGCGCAGCCATTCGTCGCGATAGACGGCAAGGCTCGGGAATTGCAGACGCCAGGCGTCGGCATCGCTGAGGAAATGCGCATGCATGCCGAAGAAGCTGTCGGCGAGGAAATCATCCTCGACCATCGACCAGTCCTGACCGATAAAGGCGTCGATGTCGCGCCGCACCAACATTTCCCAGAGCGCGTGGCGATCGGCATCGCCCTCTGGAAACGGGTTCTTGTCGAAGGTCATTGAAATCTCCTGTCGGGAAAATGCGACGCGCAAGATGCTGGCGAGCCTGCGATAAAGCAACACGCGTTTGGAAAAATGTTGCTTTCCAAAAAGCCCCCTATGAGGATCACCGGGACAGGCGTAGAGCGGTCGTCGAAAACGGGGCGCGGCCCGCCATTCTGAACAGGAGTTTCCCTTGCCCAAAGAGTGTTTTGGAACATCCCACGTGCCGCTGTCGCCGGCCGTGCGCGCCGGGGATTTCGTCTACATCTCAGGTCAGGTGCCGGTCGACGGCGACCGCATTGTGGTCAAGGGCGGCATTACCGAGCAGACCGAGCAGGTGCTGCAGAATGTGAAGGCAGCACTCGCGCTGGCCGGCTGCACCATGGACGATGTCGTCAAGACCACGGTCTGGCTCGAGGACCCGCGCGACTTCGGCGCCTTCAATGCCGTCTACGCCAAGCACTTCCCGAAAAATCCGCCGGCCCGCACCACGGTCGAATCGCGGCTGATGATCGACATCAAGATCGAGGTCGAAGCCGTCGCTTACCGGCCGGTTTGACCAGTCGGGGCATGATCCCGAAAAGTGGAAACCGGTTTTCTCGGACAAACGGAAACCGTTTTGTCCAAAGATCATGCCCCGAAACAAAGAGAGAGGCAGGCGCCGATGCAGTTCGATCTCCTGATCAAGGGCGGCCGCCTGATCGATCCGGCCTCGGGCCTGGACGCGCCGCGCGATGTCGCCGTTGCGGGCGGACGCATCGTGGCCATCGAGGCGGCGATCGATGCCGAGCACGCCACCAAGATAGTCGACGCTCGTGATTGCATCGTCACGCCCGGCCTCATCGACCTGCACAGCCATGTCTATTGGGGCGGCACCTCGCTGGGCGTCGACGCCGACCGGCTGGCGGCCAAGAGCGGAACCACCACCTTCATCGATGCCGGCAGCGCCGGCGCCGGCAATTTTCTGGGCTTTCGCCGCCATGTCATCGAGCGCTCGAAGGTGCGTATTCTCGCCTACGTCAACATCTCCTTTGCCGGCATATTCGGCTTCTCGCAAAGCGTCTCGGTCGGCGAATGCAGCGATCTCAGGCTCTGCGAGCCACGCGAGACGGTGGCTGCGGTGCGCGAGCACGCCGATGTCGTCGTTGGGGTAAAAGTGCGCTCCGGCAAGCATGCCGGCGGCGCCAGCGGGATCGCGCCGGTCGATCTCGCGCTGGAAGCCGCCGACCAGGCCGGCCTGCCGCTGATGGCGCATATAGACGAGCCGCCCCCCGGCCGCTCCGAAGTGCTGCCGCGCCTGCGGAGAGGCGACATCCTCACCCATTGTTTTCGGCCAGTCCCCAATGCGCCGGTGTTCGCTTCCGGCGCGGTGCGGCCGGACATGCGGCTGGCCCGCGAACGCGGCGTCATCTTCGACATTGGCCACGGCATGGGATCGTTCGACTTCGCCGTGGCGAAAGCGATGCTGGCCGAGGGCCTCGCGCCCGACGTCATCTCCAGCGACGTGCATCTCTATTGCGTCGACGGTCCGGCCTTCGACATACTGGTCTGCATGTCGAAGCTGATGGCGCTGGGCATGCCGCTGGTCGAGGTGCTGTGCGCCGCCACGCAAAGGCCAGCCGAGGCGATCGCCAGGCCGGAGCTTGGGACGCTGAAAGTTGGCGGTGTCGGCGATGTCGCGGTGCTGAGACTGCGCCCCGGGCGCTTTACCTTCGTCGATGCGGTCGGTGCGGCGCTGATCGCGGATCAGCGGCTGGTCTCAGAAGGCATTGTTATCGGCGGTGTCTGGTGGCCGAACGAGGCGCCCGACCACAACGAGACCGAGCGCTTCGAGCCGCATGCGGCACATACGCATGTCGAGGTCGCGGCACGGCATTTCGGGCATGGATAATCTCCCTCCTTGAGGGGGAGATGGCCGGCAGGCCAGAGGGGGTCGGTTCGACCGGACGCAAGCTCCTCGCGGCAGCTGGAGGTCAGCGCTCCACGCGCGGCGACCCCTCTGTCGCCTTCGGCGACATCTCCCCCTCGAGGGGGGAGGAGATCGCTAGCGCCCTGCGTTACTCACCGCCCCAAACACCGGCGTCGCAATCCCTTCCATCCGCGCCTTGATCTGCAGCGCCACATATTTCGAGTAAAACCGCGACAGCGCCAGATTGCCGCCGTGGAACCACAGCGCGTCCTGCGCCGTCGGCTTCCACATGTTGCGCAGCTCGCCTTGCCAAGGACCGGGATCGCCCTTGACGCCGGAGCCGAGGCCCCAGCATGGCCCGACCTTGTCGGCGACCTCGCGCGAGACGATGGCCGCCACGGTCTCGTTCATCGACTGGTAGCCGGTACAGGCGACGATCGCATCGACGGCCAGCTCGCTGCGGTCGTCGAACAGGATGCCGGTCGGCGTCAATGAACTGATGCCGACGCCGCTCTTCACTTTGATCTCGCCATTGATGATCAGTTCGCAGGCGCCGACATCGATGTAGTAGCCGGAGCCGGTGCGGTAGGCCTTCATCAACAGCCCGGTCTCGTCCTCCCCGAAATCGATGGCGAAGCCGGCGGCGCGTAGCTGGTCGTAGAAGTCTGCGTCGCGTGCCTTGATCACCTCGTAAAGATCCCGCTGGCCCTTGGGTACAAGCGCGAACGGCGTGGACGCGACGATCAGGTCGGCCTTGTCGGTGCTGATGCCGCGCGCCAAAGCCTTTTCCGAGAAGATCTCGAAGCCGACTTCCATCAGAGTGTCGGATTTCACCACTGTCGTCGGCGACCGCTGGATCATGGTGACGTCTGCGCCGCTCTCCCAGAGGTCGACGCTGACATCGTGCCCCGAGCTTGCCGCGCCGATGACAGCGACACGTCTGCCGCGGAATTTCTCGCCGCTTGCATACTGGCTGGAATGCAGGAGTTCGCCCTTGAAGGTCTCGGCGCCGGGCAGCGCGATCTGGCGTGGCGGGCCATAGGCGCCGGTGGCAAAGACAATGTGCTTCGGCTTCAGCGTGATCTGCCGGCCGACGCGGTCGACCACCACAGTCCACACCTTCTCGGCCTCGTCATAGCTGGCGCTGAGGCATTTGGTGGCGACCCAGTAGTTGAGCTCCATCACCCTGACATACATCTCCAGCCAGTCGCCCATCTTGTCCTTGGGCGTGAACACCGGCCAGTTCTCCGGGAACGGAATGTAGGGCAGATGGTCGTACCAGACCGGATCGTGGAGCACGAGCGAGCGATAACGGTTGCGCCAGGAATCGCCGGGGCGCGCATTTTTCTCGATGATGATGGTGGGCACACCGAGCTGCCTCAGCCGCGCGCCGAGCATGATGCCGCCCTGCCCGCCGCCGATCACCAGGCAATAGGGCTGCTCGGTGGCGCCGAGGTCGCGCGTCTCGCGCGCCCGCGCCTCCGCCCAGGTTTCGCGCTTCGGATCGGCCTTGTGACGGATACCAAGCGGCCGCGCCGGTCCCTTTTGTTCCTCGAACCCCTTGAGCTCACGCACCGCCGTCAACAAGGTCCGGCAGCGGCCGTCCGTAAGGCGCACAATCCCTTCGCCCCGCGCGACCGCCGTTTCGAACGTGAACCAGGCCTCGACGGTGCCCTCATCCGAGGTCGCCTCGCCGGACAGCGTCCAGTGTGAGGGCTTCGCTTCCGCCAGCGTCGATTGCAGCATGTCGCGGATCTCATCGCGGCCTTCCATCGTGGTGATGTTCCAGGTGAAAGCCAGCAGATCGCGCCAGTAGCAATCCTCGACGAACAGGTTGGCGGCCGCCTCGGCGTCATCAGCTTCCAGCGCCCGTGCAAGCGCGCAAAGCCATGTCGCCGCCTGTTTCGATGGTGCCATGTCGAGCATCTGTTTTTCCCTCACTTTGCGTTCCCATTGTTTCGAAAGACGGAGCCGCCGCAAGAGGGGTCGCGATATCATGGCGTCGGTTTCTAGCGGCCCGGAACGGAGCCATCTCCCGGAAATCTTTATAGGAATTTTATATCTTTCCTCCCGGCCCCGTCTCGAACCTTTATGGCGATCGAGTCCATATTCCATCTCGAGCAAAACGCTGCGGCGGGCCGTTCTCATGGAATTTCTGGCTCGCCAGTCGCTGGCGCCAAATACAAGCAGAAGCAAGGACCAACACAAATGGACATCGTCGTCATCGGGATCGAGGTTTTGTTCTTCGGTCTTTCCCTCGCCTACATCAAAGCTTGCGACGCTCTTTAAGCGGAAGGATCGCACCATGCTTGTCGATTACATCCTCGGTGGCGGCGTGACCTTGTTCCTGCTCGTCTACCTGACATACGCCCTCGTTCGCCCAGAACGCTTCTGAAGCAAGGCACGGAAAGCCATGACACTCAACGGATGGATACAGATCCTGGTTTATTGCGGGATCGTCGTTTTGCTGGTGAAGCCGCTCGGCGGCTACATGTACTGCGTCTTCAATGGCGATCGCACCTTTCTCTCGCCCATACTCGGGCCCGTTGAGCGCGGCCTCTACCGCATTTCGGGAACCAGCGAGCTCGAGGAGCAGCACTGGACGACCTATGCGGCCGGCATCATCTTCTTCAGCCTTGCCAGCTTCCTGGTGCTGTACTTTGTGCAACGCTTGCAGGGCGTCCTGCCTTACAATCCGGCCGGGATGGCATCGGTCGAACCCAATCTCGCCTTCAACACTGCCGTCAGCTTCGTCACCAACACCAACTGGCAGAATTACGGCGGCGAAAGCACGATGTCCTATCTCGTGCAAATGGCCGGCCTCACCGTGCAGAACTTCATGTCGGCCGCCGTCGGCATTTCCATTGCGGTGGCGCTGATCCGCGGCTTCACCCGCGCCTCGGCCAAATCGATCGGCAATTTCTGGGTCGATATGACCCGCTGCACGCTCTACATCCTGCTGCCGCTCAGCATCGTGCTCACCCTTGTCTATGTCTGGCTCGGCATGCCGCAGACGCTCGGGCCTTATGTCGACGCCACCACGCTGGAGGGCGCCAAGCAGACGCTCGCCCTTGGGCCGGTCGCCTCGCAGGTCGCCATCAAGATGCTCGGCACCAATGGCGGCGGCTTCTTCAACGCCAATGCCGCGCATCCTTTCGAAAACCCCGACGCCATCTCCAACATGATCCAGATGGTGACGATCTTCGCGCTGGGTGCTGCACTCACCAACGTCTTCGGCCGCATGGTCGGCAACCAGCGCCAGGGCTGGGCGATCCTGGCCACGATGGGTGTGCTGTTCATCGCTGGCGTCGTTATCTGCTACTGGGCGGAAGCCGCGGGCAATCCGCTGGTCCATGCGTTGGGCGTCGACGGCGCCAACATGGAAGGCAAGGAGAGCCGCTTCGGCATTGCCGCTTCGGCACTATTCGCCGTCATCACCACGGCTGCGAGCTGCGGTGCGGTGAACGCCATGCATGACTCGTTCACAGCACTTGGCGGCCTGATCCCGATGCTCAACATGCAGCTCGGCGAAGTCATCGTCGGCGGCGTCGGCGCCGGCTTCTACGGCATCGTCATGTTCATCGTCATCACCGTGTTCGTCGCCGGCCTGATGGTTGGCCGCACGCCCGAATATCTCGGCAAGAAGATCGAGGCCAAGGAGGTCAAGATGGCAATGCTCGCCATCCTCGCTCTGCCGTTGGTCATGCTGGTCTTCACGGCAATAGCGGTCGTGCTGCCAAGCGCCGTCGCCTCGATGGCCAATGGCGGTCCGCATGGCTTCTCCGAGGTTCTTTATGCCTACACTTCGGCGGCGGCCAACAACGGCTCGGCCTTTGGCGGCCTTTCCGGCAACACGCCCTGGTACAACATCACGCTCGGCATCTCCATGTGGGTGGGTCGCTTCTTCGTCATCATTCCAGCGCTTGCCATTGCCGGCTCGCTAGCGACGAAGAAGACGGTTCCGGCTTCCGCCGGCACCTTCCCGACCGACGGCCCGCTGTTCGTCGGCCTGCTCGTCGGCGTCATCCTGATCGTCGTCGGCCTGACCTTCTTCCCGGCACTGGCGATCGGACCGATCGTCGAGCACCTGGCTGCCATCAACGGCCAGACATTCTGAGGCTTGTCATGTCCTGGTTCTACCCAAAACGCATGAAGGCCCGGCCGCGAGCCGGCCCACGAGCCGGCAATGAGGGGGAGGAAACGCCCCCTCCCTTCCCCAGCGTATCTACCTTCCTCGGCCTCGCGGCAGTCATGATCGTGATCTGGCTGCTGGCCTATGGTCCGCCGCCCCTCTTTTCGGCATCCGATCGGTCGGTGCCGGCCAACAGTTCAGATACTGGAGCCACCAAATGAGCCAGTCCAAATCCGCGAGCATCATGGATGCCCGCATCCTGTGGCCGGCCATCGGCGGCGCCTTCAGGAAACTCGACCCCCGCACGCTGGTCAGGAACCCGGTGATGTTCGTCGTCGCCATCGTCTCGCTTCTTACCACGGTCCTGTTCGTCAAGGATCTCGCCACCGGCGGCGGCGATTTCGGCTTTACGCTGCAGATCATCATCTGGCTGTGGTTCACCGTGCTGTTCGCCAACTTCGCCGAGGCCGTCGCCGAAGGCCGCGGCAAGGCGCAGGCCGATTCGCTGCGCAAGGCGCGCACCGAAACCCAGGCCAAGCTGCTTGCCGGCGAAGACCGCTCCAGGTTCAAGCTGGTGCCCGGCACCAGCCTGAAGGTTGGCGACATCGTGCTGGTCGAAGCCGGCGACATCATCCCGTCCGACGGTGAAGTGATCGAAGGCGTGGCCTCGGTCAACGAGGCGGCAATCACCGGCGAGTCCGCACCCGTCATTCGCGAATCCGGCGGCGACCGTTCGGCGGTCACCGGCGGCACGCAGGTTCTGTCCGACTGGATTCGCGTGCGCATATCAGCCGCCTCCGGCCACACCTTCCTCGACCGCATGATCTCGCTGGTCGAGGGTGCCTCGCGCCAGAAGACGCCCAACGAGATCGCGCTCAACATCCTGCTCGTCGGCATGACGCTGATCTTCGTGCTGGCCACCGCCACGATCCCGAGCTTTGCCTCCTATTCCGGCGGCTATATCCCGGTGACGGTGCTGGTCGCGCTGTTCGTCACCTTGATCCCGACCACCATCGGCGCCCTGCTGTCGGCCATCGGCATTGCCGGCATGGACCGCCTGGTGCGCTTCAACGTGCTGGCTATGTCCGGCCGCGCCGTGGAAGCGGCGGGCGACGTCGATACGCTTTTGCTCGACAAGACCGGCACCATCACGCTCGGCAACCGCCAGGCCACCGAATTTCGGCCGGTCAAGGGTGTGACCGAGCAGGAACTGGCCGATGCGGCACAGCTTGCCTCGCTCGCCGACGAGACGCCCGAGGGACGCTCGATCGTCGTGCTGGCCAAGGAAAAATACGCCATCCGCGCCCGCGACATGGCGACATTGCACGCCAGTTTCGTGCCCTTCACCGCGCAGACCCGGATGAGCGGCGTCGACATCGATGGCTCGTCGGTGCGCAAGGGCGCCGTCGATTCGGTTCTCGCCTATGTCAGCCAGTCGACATCGGCCACCCATGGCGCGCGCCCCGGCAGCGACACCGTGAAGGATCTCCAGGCGATCGCCGACGAGATCGCCAAGGCTGGCGGCACGCCGCTGGCCGTCGAGCGTGACGGCCGCCTGCTCGGCGTCGTCCACCTCAAGGACATCGTCAAGGGTGGCATCCGCGAGCGCTTTGCCGAACTGCGCAAAATGGGCATCCGCACCGTGATGATCACCGGCGACAATCCGATGACTGCGGCGGCGATCGCAGCCGAAGCCGGCGTCGACGATTTCCTCGCCCAGGCCACGCCCGAGGACAAGCTGAAGCTGATCCGCGACGAACAGGCCAAGGGCAAGCTGGTCGCCATGTGCGGTGACGGCACCAACGACGCGCCGGCATTGGCGCAGGCCGATGTCGGCGTCGCCATGAACACCGGCACGGTTGCCGCCCGCGAGGCCGGCAACATGATCGACCTCGATAGTGACCCGACCAAGCTGATCGAGATCGTCGAGATCGGCAAGGCGCTGCTGATGACGCGCGGCTCGCTGACGACCTTCTCGATCGCCAACGACGTCGCCAAATACTTCGCCATCATCCCGGCCATGTTTGCCGTCTTCTACGTTGCGCCGGGACATACAATCGGCCCCCTGCAAGCGCTCAACATCATGCATCTGGCGACGCCGCAGAGCGCCATCCTGTCGGCCATCATCTTCAACGCGCTGATCATCATCGCTCTGATCCCGCTGTCGCTTAAAGGCGTCAAATACCGCGCCATCGGCGCCGGCGCGCTGCTCAGCCGCAACCTGCTGGTCTACGGCCTCGGCGGCATCATCGTTCCCTTCGTCGGCATCAAGGCGATCGACATGATCGTCACCGGCCTCGGCCTCGCTTAAGGAAATACGTCCATGCTCACTCAGATAAGACCCGCTGTTATCATGATCGTCTTTTTCACCGTTTTGACCGGCCTGATCTATCCCCTGGGCATGACCGGCATCGCCCAGGCGCTGTTTCCGCACCAGGCCAATGGCAGCTTGATCGAGAAAAACGGCACGGTCATCGGCTCCGAACTGATCGGCCAGGGCTTTGCCGACGACAAGTATTTCCATGGCCGCCCCTCGGCTGCCGGCGACGGATACAACGCCGCAGCGTCCAGCGGCTCCAATCTCGGTCCAACCAACCCCAAGCTGATCGACCGCATCAAGGGCGATGTTGCAAAGCTGAAGGCGGAGAACCCGAACCAGCCGGTGCCGATGGATCTGGTGACGACGTCCGGCAGCGGCCTCGACCCCACCATCAGCCCGGACGCCGCCTATTTCCAGGTCGCTCGGGTGGCCGAGGCCAGGGGCTTCGACGAAGCCAAGGTCAAGGCGCTTGTCGACAGCCATGTCGAAGGCCGCGAACTCGGCTTCCTCGGCGAGCCGGTCGTCAATGTGCTGGCGCTCAACCTGGCACTGGACGATACCAAGCAGTGAGAGACAATCTCTGAAGCCAGGGGCCAGGGATCGACACGATCCTCGGCGCCGTTCATGATCGAGCCTGATGCCGGACGCCAGAAGCAACTATACCAGACCCTCTCCGGACGCGCTGCTCGAGCATGCGGAACGGGAAGAGCGCGGCCGCCTGCGGATATTTCTCGGCGCTGCACCCGGTGTCGGCAAGACCTACGAAATGCTGATGGCCGGCCGCGCCATGCTTGCCGACGGCATCGACGTGGTCATCGGCATCGTCGAAACCCACGGCCGCAAGGAAACCCTGGCGCTGGTCGAAGGCTACGAGGTCATCCCGCGCCAGAAGGTCGACTACAAGGACCGCGTGCTGAATGAGATGGACATCGACGCCATCCTCACCCGCCGGCCGGCGCTGGTGCTCGTCGACGAACTCGCCCACACCAACGCACCCGGCAGCCGCCACCCCAAGCGCTATCTCGACGTCCAGGAAATCCTTGCGCGCGGCATCGACGTCTACACCACGCTCAACATCCAGCATGTCGAGAGCCTGAATGACGTGGTGGCGCAGATCACCCGGGTCAGGGTGCGCGAAACGGTCCCGGACTCCATCATCGACCAGGCCGATGACATCGAGATCATCGACCTCACGCCCGACGACCTGATCAAGCGGCTGAAAGAGGGCAAGGTCTATTTCCCCAACACTGCCCAGCGCGCAGTCGAAAACTATTTCTCGCCGGGCAATCTGACCGCGCTTCGGGAATTGGCGCTGCGCCGCACCGCCCAGCGCGTCGACGAGCAGTTGCTCAACCACATGCAGTCGCACGCGATTCCCGGCCCTTGGGCGGCGGGCGAAAGGGTGCTCGTCTGCGTCGATGCGCGTCCGGGCGGAGCGTCTCGTGTCCGCTATGCGCGCCGGCTGGCCGACCGGCTGCGCGCACCGTGGACGGCGCTGCACGTCGACACGCCGCGTTCGGCCGCCATGTTGGAGGAAGACAAGGACCAGCTGGCCACGCTCTTGCGCCTGGCCGAGCAGCTCGGCGCCGAGGTGACGACCATTCCGGGCCAGAACGTCGCCCAGGACATCGTCCGCCACGCCACGGCCAACAACTTCACCCATATCGTCGTCGGCAGGCCGACCCGCTCGCGCTGGCGCGAACTGATCGAGGGTTCGCTCACCTACGATCTGATCCGCAATGCCGGCGATATCAGCGTCCATGTCATTTCAGGAACGGAGCGCGACAACGAGGCCACGTCGAGGGTCAAGGCGGCGGCCGAGCAGACGCCATTTCAAATCTGGCCTTATCTTTTCTCGACCGTCTATGTCGCCGGCGCGCTTGCCGTCAGCGCCGTCCTCGATCAGTTCCTCGACGTTCGCAACCTTGCCAGCGTGCTGCTGCTGGCGGTGCTGACATCGGCAGTGACCTTTGGCCTGTGGCCGGCGCTGTACGCCTGTTTCCTCAGCGCCATTGCCTTCAACTTCTTCTTTCTCGAGCCGCGCTACACGATGACGATCCGCGATCCGGAGAGCATCGTTGCCTTCGCCGTCTTCCTCGTCGTTGCCGTCATCGCCAGCAATCTGACGGCGCGTGTGCAGCGTCAGGCAGCCGCCGCCCGTTCACGCGCCCGGGCCACCGAGGACATCTACCTCTTTTCAAAGAAGCTCGCCGGCGCCGGCACGCTCGACGACGTTTTGTGGGCCACAGCCTTCCAGATCGCCTCGATGCTGAAGCTGCGCGTGGTGCTGCTTTTGCCGGAAGAAGGCACGATCACCGTCAAGGCCGGTTATCCCCCCGATGACACGCTGGCCGAGGCCGACATCGCGGCTGCACGCTGGGCTTGGGAACACAACCGGGCTGCCGGCCGTGGCGCCGATACCCTGCCCGGGGCAAAACGCCTCTACCTCCCCTTGCGCACCGCACGCACGGCCGTCGGCGTCGTCGGCCTCGACAATGACAAGCAAGGCCCGCTGCTGACGCCCGAGCAACAGCGCCTGCTCGACGCGCTGGCCGACCAGGCGGCGGTTGCCATCGAGCGCATCCAGCTGGTCGCCGATGTCGACCGCGCCAGGCTGGCGGCCGAGGCCGACCGCTTGCGCTCGGCACTGCTGACGTCGATCTCGCATGATCTGAAGACGCCGCTGGCGGCCATCATGGGCGCGGCCGGCACGCTCAGGGAATTTGCGCCGGCACTGCCCGAGAACGATCGGGCCGAGCTGCTGACCACCGTGCTCGACGAGTCCGAACGGCTGAACCGCTTCATCGCCAATCTGCTCGACATGACCAAGATTGAATCGGGCGCCATGGAACCGAATTTCGCCCTGCACTATGTCGGCGATGTCGTTGGCTCGGCCTTGCAGCGGGCACGCAAGATCACTGCCGGGCACAAGACCGAGGTTGATATTCCGGCCGACCTGCCGATGCTGAAGCTTGATCCCGTGCTGTTCGAACAAATGCTGTTCAATCTGCTCGACAATGCCGCGAAATACGCGCCACAGGGATCGACAATCCGGCTGCAGGGCTGGGCCGACAATGGCTCCGTCGCGCTGCAGATCATGGATGAGGGACCGGGCATTCCGCCCGCCGACCTGGAGCGCGTCTTCGACAGCTTTTACCGGGTGCGCAAGCGCGATCAGGTCCAGGCCGGCACCGGGCTCGGCCTGTCGATCTGCCGGGGCTTCATCGAGGCGATGGGCGGCACGATCATGGCGGCGAACCGCAGCGATCGCCCGGGCGCAGTCTTCACAATCCGCATGCCGAGGTTGGTACAATCGTCCGATACGGACGTATCAGGTGTGGACGAGCAAGCATCTGGTGATCCGGCATGACAAATTCCAATGTCAGCATACTGGTCGTCGATGACGAGCCGCCGATCCGCAAACTGCTGCGCGTCGGCCTCGGCAGCCAGGGCTATGCGGTCAGCGAGGCGCCCAATGCCGGGGCCGCGATCGAACTCGTCGATGCACAAAAGCCGGATCTGATCCTGCTCGACCTCGGCCTGCCCGGCATGGGTGGCCTCGATCTCCTGCGGAAATGGCGCGGCGACGGCCTCGACGTGCCCGTGGTCATCCTGTCCAGCCGCACCGACGAAGCCGGCATCGTCGCGGCGCTCGAACTCGGCGCTGACGACTACATCACCAAGCCGTTCGGCATGAACGAACTGGTCGCCAGAATCCGCGTCGCGCTGCGCCACCGATTCCAGCAGCAGGGCGAAAAGCCGGTGTTTCAGACCGGCGATCTCTCGGTCGACCTGGTCAAGCGCATCGTCAAGGTCGAAGGCAAGGAGATAAAGCTCTCCCCCAAGGAATACGACATATTGCGTATTATGGTGCAGCATGCCGGCAAGGTGCTGACCCACCATTTCCTTCTGAAGCAGGTGTGGGGCGATTCGACCGACGTGCAGTATCTCAGGGTCTATGTCCGCCAGCTCCGGCAGAAGATCGAAAAGTCGCCCGACCAGCCGCGCTACATCACCACCGAAACCGGGGTGGGGTACCGGCTACGCGAGGTTGAGTGACCGCGCGCTCGCTGCTCAGTCGACCGACAATTCCGCCGTCCGTGCCAGTGCGCCGCCGAAGCCGTTGAGCGGGATAGTGAAACTCACCGCTTGACCGGTGTCGGCCGCGAAGGCGTCGATCTTCAGCGTGGTGGCTGCCTTGAGCAGCGGCGTGACGCTGGCATCGAACGCCACCGGCACCAGGCAGCCGACGGCCTGGCAGGTGTTGAACGGCAAGCTGCCTTCCAGCTTCTGGTCGTCGATGGTCAGGCTGACTCCTTTGGCGAGCGCCAGGCCGAACGGCAGCGCCAGCGTTCCGGCGGCATCCTCGCCGCTCTTGCTCGACAGCTCGATCGCCAGCAGGCGCTGGTTGGACTGCTTGTTGAACTGCTGATGCGACAGGCTGCAAACCTTGGCCGTGCCGGTTACCTGGCAATTGACCGTCCAGTCGCCATGTGTCTCGGACAGCGCCGAGGCGCCGCCAGGCAATGTCGGGCCGGCAGCAGGGGCGGGCGCTGCGGCGGCAGGCGCCGCCTTGTCGGTCTTGGTTTGCGCCGCGACTGCCACCGGGCCAAGAATACAGATGCTGCCCAGTAGCGCCGCGAAATATACTTGCCTGCTTTTCATCAATATGCTCCCGATTGTGCCTCGAGTCAGCAGCGATTGAGCCCGAGATCCGCGCCCGATAGAGCGGTCAATCGATCTTTTCTGTCAAGTGCGGCCAGGCCGCTTCCTCAGGGATTTCGCCAACCCGTGGCAGATCGGCCCATGGCAGACCCGCCCATGGCAGATCGAGACGAACGCCCTATATAGAGAGGAGGTTATATCTGTACGGGAATGAACTGATGTCGACGCTTCGCCTATCGACAGTTCTGATGTCGGCAATGCTGGCAGCAGCAACGCTCGCCGACATCATGCAATCTGCTGCGGCTCAATCCGTCAATCCCAGCGCCAACCGGCTGATCCAGCAGAACCAGCTGCAGCAATTGCGCAACAGCCTGCAGCGGCAGCAGTTCCAGCAACAGCAGCAGCAATATCGCGAGCAGGACCGTCGGATCGTGCCGCAGCCGCGCCCCGAAGTGCCCGTCGTCCGGCAAGCTTGTCCGATTCAGATCGTCAACAACCAGATTGTGCGTGTTTGCCGTTGATATCGGTCGCCTGCGATTTACTTAGTCGACTTATTTACTAAAGATGCTCATTGCCTCGCGGGCATATCAGGGGTTTGCAGGCGGCGTGCGGCTGTGCGCCCGCCCACCGGATTTCAGCACATGGCGACGACTAAGAAAAAGGCGGTACGCAAGGCAAGGCGAGGCGAACACATTCGCCAGGTCGCCGCCATTCCCTTTCGTCTGGACGTTTCAGGCAATTTCGAAGTGATGCTGGTGACGTCGCGAGCGACGAAGCGCTTTATCGTGCCCAAGGGCTGGCCGATGAAAGGAAAGAGCGGGCGCAAGGCCGCCACCATCGAGGCGCGCGAAGAAGCCGGCGTGCTCGGCAAGACCCGCAAGGCGCCTGCCGGCAGCTATTCCTACTGGAAACGGCTGGAGCACAATTTTGTGCGCGTCGACGTCGTCGTCTATCTGTTGGAGGTGTCCGAGGAACTGGCCAACTGGCAGGAGGCCAAGAGCCGCCAGCGGGCATGGCTCAAGCCGCAGGACGCGGCGTTGCTCATCGATGAGCCGGATCTCTCGACGCTGATGGCCAACCTGGCGCCGCCTCAGCCGGCAGTGCCGGACCCGGCCTGACCAACCTCACTTGCCCTCGTCCCCTTCAGCGGGACCCTCATCCCCCTCAGCGGGAAATGGCCGCAGCGGCGTGCCCGTATAGGCCCACAGCCATTCGCGCGGCAGCGGCCCTTTGTTGCGCTCGCTTTGCTGCGACTGTTCCCATGCATGCGCCAGGATGCCGACCGAGCGCGAGAGCACGAACAGGCCGCGCGTCAACGGCGGCGGAAAGCCGAGCTCGCCATAGATGACGGCGGTGGCGCCGTCGATGTTGAGCGGTATTTTCTTCCCCTTGCGCCGTGCCACCTCTGATTCGACGGCCTCGGCGATGTCGGCAAAGCGTCCGCTGACGACGCCGCGCGCGGCAAACTCGCGCGTCACTGCGATCAGGCGCGGCGCGCGCGGATCGACCGGGTGGAAGCGATGGCCAAATCCCGGCACATAGCCTTTCTCCTCGGCGAAGAAACGGTCGAGCCGTGCGGCTACGGCTTGGTCCAGCGCAACACCCTGGTCAAGTGCCACGGCAATGTCGCCATAGAAGGACAGCGCCTGTTCGCCGGCGCCGCCATGCACGTCACCCAGCACGTTGACGGCGGACGCCATGGCGCTGTTGATGCCGACTCCGCAGGTGATGGCCATGCGGGCAATGGCGATCGACGGCGCCTGCGGCCCGTGGTCGACGGCCGCCCCCAGCGCAATGCCGAGCAGCGCCGCCTGCTCCTCGCTCGGCAATTCGCCGCGCAGCATCAGCCAGATCGTGGCCGGAAAGCTGACGCGGCCGATCAGTTCCTGGATTTCATAGCCGCGCAGCCGGATGATGCCGGGGCTCATCTCGATGATGCCGGTCTGCCACCATTCCTCGCCGCGTTCGCGGCCGGTTTTTCTCTCGCTCACGCGCTTCTCCTGGCGCGCGGCGGCAGGGTGGAAAAAACCTCGTCCATATGCTCGCCCAGCACAGGCGGCGGCAGGACCGGCAAGGGTGCCGCGCCATCGACCATGAAGCCGCCGCGCACCACAGTCAGCGGCTGCTCCATGCCGGGCAGGCCCTGGAAACGCGTGGTCATGTCGCGCTCGACCACCTGGCGCTCGCCAAGCACTTGGGGGATCGTCAGCACCCGGCCCGCCGGCACGCCGGCGCGGTTGAACTTTTCTTCCCAGGCAGCCGCCGAGGCGCTCGCAAGCGCTGTCTCGATCAGCCCTTTCAAGGAGGCACGGTTCTGCTTGCGCGTCTCGCGCTCGGCAAAGCGCGGATCGTCGGCCAGTTCCGGCTGGCCGATCAGCCGGCAAAGCGTGACGAACTGCTCCTGCTTGTTGGCGGCGATGTTGAGCAGGCCGTCGCCGGTGCGAAACGCGCCGGAGGGCGCAGCCGTCATGTTCTCATTGCCCATCGGCTGCGGCTCGACACCGGCGGTCAGATAGTTGGACACCGGCCAGCCCAGCGCCGACAGCGTGCATTCGAGCATCGAGACATCGAGAAACGCGCCCTCGCCCGAGGTCTTCTGCTTGACCAGCGCCGCGGCGATGGCGAAGGCCCCGACCAGCCCGCCCAGCGTGTCGGCGACGGGATAGCCGACCCGCAAGGGTGCGGTCTCCGGCGTGCCGGTGATGCTCATGATGCCGGACAGCCCCTGGATGATCTGGTCGTAGGCCGGATTGTCGCGCATCGGCCCGGTCTGGCCGAACCCCGATATGGCGCAATAGACGAGACCCGGACGAACCGCTTTCAGCGCCTCATAGCCAAGCCCCAGCCGCCCCATCACGCCCGGTCGAAAGTTCTCGACCAGCGCATCGGCGGAGGCGACGAGATCGAGGAAGCGTTCGCGGTCGGCTTCGCTTTTGAGATCCAGCACCACCGATCGCTTGCCGGCATTCTGCGCCAGGAACGACGCGCCCATCCCCGCCTCGTTGAGCGCCGGCGAGGCGCCGAGCTGGCGCGCCAGATCGCCGCCTTGCGGCGTCTCGACCTTGATGACATCGGCGCCGAGCAGCGCCAGCTGGTAGGCACAATAAGGGCCCGCCAGCACATTGGTCAGGTCGAGAATGCGGATGCCGGCAAGCAGATCGGTCATGATGCTCCAGGTCGCTCAGGCATCGCCCGGCACATGCTCGGGTCCGCGCCGGCGCCGATGCTCGATGAAGGCCCAGATATGCGGACCGGCGAGCCCGATGAAGGCAAGGATCAGCAGCACCAGCGACAGCTTGTGGGTGTAGAACACCGACCAGTCGCCGTTCGAGATCGTCATCGCCCGGCGGAACTGCGTTTCGGCAAGCGGCCCCAGGATCATGCCGATGATGACCGGCGCGGTCGGGAAATCGAAGCGCCGCATCAGGAAGCCGGCGGCCCCCAGGAGATAGAGGATGACGAGGTCGATCGGCGATTGCGAGATGCCGTAGGTGCCGACGGTGGCGAACACCAGGATGCCGGCATAGAGCTGCGGCGCCGGGATTTTCAACAGCCGTACCCACAGCCCGATCAGCGGCAGGTTGAGGACGACCAGGATGACGTTGGCGATGAACAGGCTGGCGATCAGGCCCCAGACCAGATCGGCCTGCGTCGTCAACAGCAGCGGTCCCGGATTGATGCCGTAGCTCTGGAAGGCCGACAGCATGATTGCGGCGGTCGCCGAGGTCGGCAGGCCAAGGGTGAGCATCGGCACCAGCACGCCGGCGGCAGACGCATTGTTGGCGGCTTCCGGTCCGGCAACGCCCTCGATGGCGCCGACCGTGCCGAACTCCTCCTTGTGCTTCGACAGCTTCTTTTCGATGGCATAGGACAGGAAGGTCGGGATCTCGGCGCCGCCGGCAGGCATGGCGCCGATCGGGAAGCCGATGAAAGCGCCGCGCAGCCATGGCTTCCACGATCGTCCCCATTCGGCCGCTGTCATGTAGAGCGATCCCTTGAGCGGCACGATCTCGTCCTTGCCGGCATAGCGGCGCGAGGCCATGTAGAGCGTCTCGCCGACGGCAAACAGGCCGACCGCGGCAATGATGACATCGACGCCATCGAGCAGTTCGTTCATGCCGAAGGTGAAGCGCGGCTGTCCCGTCTGCAGGTCGACGCCGATCATGCCGATGACGAAGCCGATGAACAGGCTGGTGAGGCCGCGCACGGAGGACGAGCCGAGCACCGCCGAAACCGTGATGAAGGCGAGCACCATCAGCGAGAAATATTCGGCCGGCCCGAAGGCCAGCGCGAACTTCACCACCACCGGCGCCAGGAAGGCGACGCCCATCGTGCCGATGGTGCCGGCGACGAAGGAGCCGATCGCCGAGGTCGCCAGTGCCGCGCCGCCGCGACCCGAGCGGGCCATCCTGTTGCCTTCCAGCGCGGTGACGATGGTGGCGCTTTCGCCCGGCGTGTTGAGCAGGATCGAGGTCGTCGAGCCGCCATACATGGCGCCGTAATAGATGCCGGCGAACAGGATGAAGGAAGCCTCCGGCGCCACCTGGTAGGTGATCGGCAGCAGCAGCGCGATGGTCAGCGCCGGCCCGAGACCGGGCAGCACGCCGATGGCGGTGCCGAGCGTGGTGCCGACCAGGCACCACAGCAGGTTCATCGGCGAGAAAGCGACGGAAAATCCGTGGGCGAGATGGCCGAGCGTCTCCATGGCGTCAGCCCCTCACAGTGGCGATGATCGCGTCGATCACCGTGTTCAGCTGGTTTTCGATGAAGCCGGCGCCAATGTTGACGCCGAGCGCCCTGGCAAAGCCGAAATAGGCGGCAAGCGCCAGGATCAGGCCGGTCAGCGCATCGCGCAGCGTGTGCTTGCTGCCGAAGCCATAACAGACGAGCACGAACATGATGACCGAGGCGGCGGTGAAGCCGAGCGGCTGGATCAGCACCAGATTGGCGACCAGGCCGGCAACGACGATGCCCATGGCCTTCCAGTCGGTCGGCGTTTCCTTTTCCTCCTGCGGCTGCCAGCCGCCGCGCAACGCGGCGACGATGAGCAGCAGCGAAAGCACGATCATGCCTGTCATGGTGATGTAGGGGAAGACGGTCGGCCCGACCTTGGAATAGAGCGGCGAAACCGGGATCGCCAGGGTCTGCCACGCCACGGCCGCAGCACAGGCGAGAAGCCCGATGCCGATCAACAATTCGGGCATGGCAAGGCGCGGGGGCGCCGGCTGCTGGTCGCTGGTGCTCATCGATGTCCTCCCGAGATGGCCGGCATCCTCCCGCCGGCCGCATCCGCAGTTTCACTCCCAGCGCATGATATGTCCATGCCGCAGGCTAATGTCGGAAGGGGCGGCCGGGGCCGCCCCTGAAGACATCAGGCGAGGCCGAGATCCTTGAGGATCGCGGTGATGCGGGCGGTGTCGTCGACGAGGAATTTCGCATAGTCGTCGCCGGTGAGCAGGATGGGCGTCCAGTTGCGGTTCTTGCATTCGGCTGCCCAGGCATCGCTCTTGGCCATGGTCTCGATCATCGTGACCATCGCCGCCTTGTCGGCGTCGGAGACGCCTGGCGGTGCGAAGACGCCGCGCCAGTTGAACAGTTCGACGTCAATGCCGGCTTCCTTCATCGTCGGTGCGTCGATGCCGTCCTGGCGCTTGTCGGCGGAGATCGCCAACAGCCGAAGCGCGCCCGCCTTGACCTGCTCGGAGAACTCGCCGAAGCCGGAAATGCCGGCCGCCACCTGGTTGCCGAGCAGCGCCGACAGCGCCTCGCCGCCGCCGGCGAAAGGCACATAGGAGAGGTTGGTTGCCGGAACGCCGACCGTCTTGGCGATCAGCCCGAACAGGATGTGGTCGGAGCCGCCGGCCGAGCCGCCGGCCACCGGAACCTTGGTCGGATCCGCTTTGAGCGCCGCAACGAAATCGCCGGCCGTCTTGAACGGCGAATCCGCCGGCACTACCAGCGCCTCGAACTCGCCGGTGAGGCGAGCGATGGGCGTCACTTCGGAGAGGTTGTTGGCCGATTTGTTGGCGATGATGGCGCCGACCATGACCATGCCGGCCACCATCAGCGAATTGCCCTTGCCCTTCCACTGGCTGATGAACTGCGGCAGGCCGACAGTGCCGCCGGCGCCGCCGACATTGGTGATCTGCGAGCCGGAGATCAGTTTTTCACTGCGCAGCACCTGGTCGATGGTGCGCCCCGTCTGGTCCCAGCCGCCGCCGGGCGCGGCCGGCACGAAGATCTGGATCTGCGGTGCATCCTGAGCGAAAGCGGGCGTCAAATGCGTTGCGACGAATCCGGCAGCGCCTGCGGCCGCGGTGCTCATCAAAAATCTGCGTCTGTTCAGCATGGGATTCCTCCAAATCACGACACCTCCTCCGGTGCCTGCCAGAAACGTAGCCTGAAAACAGACCCGCTCGGCAAAAATTCATGCCGATTTCGGTACGTTCTGTCAACAGGAACGCTGTTCTACTAGACAGAACCATGGATGTGCGGCACAATCGCTTCGGCCGGCCTTTGTCCGAGCAGGTAAACTGGAATGAAACTGTTCGTGAGATGACCGAAGCGCGATCCCAGCCGTTGCCGGCCGATGGTGTTGCCGCGCTCGACCGCGCGATCGCCATTCTCGACGCGTTCGCGACCGCCGACCGCTCGCTCAGCCTGGCCGAGATCGCGGCGCGCACCGGGCTCTACAAAAGCACCATTTTGAGGCTGGCGAACTCGTTGCTGCGCGGGCAGTTGCTGGAGCGGCTCGACGATGGCCGCTACCGCATCGGACCTGCCACCTTCAGGCTTGGCGCGCTTTACCAGCGGTCGGTCGTGGCGGTCGACATCCTGCTGCCGATCATGCGCGATCTTGCCGAACGCAGTTGGGAAAGCGTCGCCTTCTATGTCCGCTCCGGCGACGCCCGCACCTGTCTCTACCGCGTCGAGTCCAAGCACCCGATCCGCTACACGATCCGGGAAGGCGACCTGCTGCCGTTGCTCGCCGGCTCTGGCGGCCGCGTGCTGGCAGCGTTTTCGGGCCAGCCGGGCGAACCATACGAGACCATCCGCAAGGCCTGCCACTATCTGTCGATCGGCGACCGCGACCCGGAGACGGCGGGCGTCTCGGTGCCGGTGTTCGGACCGGGCCGCGTTCTGCTCGGCGCCTTGACGCTGGCCGGCCCGTCGACACGCGTCGATACGGCGTTCCTGCGCCGCATGACACCGGACCTGCTGGAGGCCGCCGCTCGCGCCACCCGCGCCTTCGGCGAGGATGGCTCGATGCTGGAGCAGGCAGCGCGCCTAGCCGGCGCTGAAACCGTGATCGGCCTCAGTTCGCCTTGACCAGCACCACGCGGCGGTTCTTGGCGCGGCCGGTTTCGTCATCATTGCTGGCGACGGGCGCCATCATGCCGGCGCCGGCGGCGGTCAGCCGGCCGCCATCGATGCCATATTTCGAGACCAGCGCCGCCTTTACCGACTGCGCCCGCCGCGACGACAGATCGATATTGTAGTCGAAGGCGCCCTGGTTGTCGGTATGACCGACGACGATCACCGCCATGCCGGGCTCGTTGGTCAGAAGCGTCGAGATCTCCTTCAGCGTCGGTTCCGATTCCGGCTTGATGTCGGCCTTGTCGGTGTCGAAGAAGATGCCGTAGAGCGAGATGGAGCCGGTGGCCGACAGCGAATCCGCCATCTTGGCCGCTTCGACCACCACCATCTTCTTGTCGCGCGCCTTGGGCTCCAGCACCTGAACGACGGCAATGGTGCGGCCGTTGAGTTCCTTGCAGTAGAGGTCGTCGATCAGCGAATAGGCCTGAACCGTGACATAGGCGTCGCCGCCGTCCTGCGGCAGCTTGGCGGCGAAGAAGCGCTGGTCGTTGATACCGGTGGTTACCGCACAGGCGCCATTGGAAAAGGCCGCGTCCTTGACGTCGCTTTCATGGAAGAAATACATCATCAGGCTCATGTCGCCGCCGCCACCGCTCGACGACCGGTCGGCGGCGCCGCCGCCCGCATACCTCATTCCTTACAAAACGACTTAGCCGCCCGCGGCCCCCCACAAATACAGGTCAGTATCATAAAAAAAAAAA
>NZ_JAMYRV010000036.1:0-71419 GCF_040321555.1 Mesorhizobium sp. M0317
ACACGCTGACCGTCCTTACCAGTGATGCCGGCAATAGCGGATCGGGCGGAACCCTGACCGACAGCGACACGGTCGCGATCACCGTTACCGCGGTTAACGACAATCCGATTGTGGTGGACGACACCAATTGGGCGAAGGAAGACACCAACACCAACGCCACCGGCAACGTGCTGCAGACGCTGGCACATGCCGGCGCGCCGTCGGGAACATTCTCGGACAATGCCGATACAGATCCGGATGCTACCGACACGCTAGCGGTGTCCGCACTCTCAGGTGGCATCGACAACGGCACCACATTCACCAAGACCGGAACCTATGGCTCGCTTGTTATCACTAAGGCGACCGGGGCCTACACCTATACGCTGGCGAACGCCCAAGCCAATGTGCAGGCTCTGGCGGCGGGCCAGACGGTGACGGACAGCTTCACCTACACTGCTTCGGACGGGCATGGCGGAACAACATCGGCCAGCCTGGCTGTGACGGTCTTTGGCACCGACGATGTCAGCGCTACGTTGATCTCCACCGTTGTTGACGGCGCCCAAGGAAACAATGCGGCACCGAGCACCGTCAAGATAACTTTCAACACGAGCGGCATCCAGACGAATTTTGTCAATCTGTCCGACGTGATGCACGTTAGCGGACTGCCAAATGTCCATGTGATCGCAGGCTCGGGAAGTTTCAATGCGGCCCACACTGAGTATACATTCCTCGTCGACAAGGGTGCCGGAAGCAACAATGGAGACAAGTATGACCTGGTCATAGATGCCGGAGCATTCTCGGATACAACTGGGCATACAAATGCGGCGAAAACGACAACCAACCTCAAACCCGCAGGCACGTCCGGCGAGCCCATCAATCTTGGTTTGACCGATCCGTCGCACGAAGGCGGGCTCATTGCCATCACGGTGAAGGACGTACCATCGGGCTGGACCATCAACGGCGCAACGCACAATGCCGACGGGACCTGGACGGCGCAAACCAGTGATCTGCAGAGGATAACGGTTACAACGCCTTCCGATTTCACCGGGTCGGCGGTGCTGGATATCTCGATGACCTGGACAAACATAGATGGCACTGTCGGAAGCATGTCGGTCTCCGACAATGTCGAGGCCTACGCGCCGGGCTCGCCGATCTTCGCCTGGTCCGGCGACGACGTGCTGACCGGCTCAAGCGGCAACGACCTGTTCGTCTTCTCGCAGCCGATCGGCAGTGACACAGTCCACAGCTTCGATGCGGCGGCGGACAAGATCGATCTGATCGGCTATTCCGGCTTTGTTAGCTTCGCCGATGTCCAGGCGCATATGGCGGACGACGCCAACGGCAACGCGGTGATCACGCTTGGCGACGGGCAGTCGATCATGCTCGACGGCGTGCACTCGAGCGCACTCACCGGAAGCAATTTCGTCTTCGACCAGACACCGTTGGTCAACAATTCCGGCACCATGACGATCGGCGACGGCGCTTTGCTGCCGCTGAGTGGCATTATCAACAACAGCGGTCTCATCACGCTTGACTCGGGCGGCGGCGATACGCTGTTGCAGGTCATCCAGCATGGCGTGACCCTGCAGGGTGGCGGGCAGATCCTGCTGTCCGACAGCGCCGCCAACGTCATCTCCGGCACGGGGCCGGACGTCACTCTGGTCAACGTCGACAACACCATCTCAGGCGCCGGTCAGCTGGGCGGCGGGATGCTCAGCCTTGACAACAGCGGCACCATCATCGCCACCGGCTCGAACGCGCTGGTCATCGACACCGGAGGCAGCGTCGTCGTCAATTCGGGAACGCTGGAGGCAACCGGCTCCGGCGGCCTTACGATCACCGGCGGGCTGGCGAATTCCGGCATGATCTGGGCCAATGGCGGCAATATTGCCATTAACGGCCAGGTCACTGGCGACGGCGATGCCACGATCGGCGATCTGTCGAAGCTTGAGTTCGGTGCGGCCTCTTCAACCGACGTCAAGTTCGCGGCGGATGCCGCCGGCACATTGCAGCTGGACGATTCCTTCGATTTCAGCGGAAGCATCGCCGGCATCACCAGTGACGACAAGGTGAACCTCGAAGACATCCTGTTCGGCACCGGAACGTCCGCTGCCTATCAGGCGGACCTCGACGGCGCCGGAGGAACGTTGACCGTCACGGACGGCACGCACAACGCCACGCTCCACCTGCTCGGCGTCTACGATGCCCACAGCTTCACACTTGCCGACGACGGCACCGGCAGGACGGTGGTGCAAGTGAGCGACTTTGTGATGTGAACCAAAAGGAGAGCCGCGCGGACAGGCGCGGCTCTCCTGATGCTGCCGGTTCCTGATTCAGCTTACGAATTAAGGTTTACGGCAGGAATAGGAAGGGAACCGCATGGCCGATCGAAGGATCAGGAGTAGTATCGGTTCCGGGCGTGGACAGGGGGGCGGTTTTCCGCTGGATATTTGAGTCTCGACAACAAATCTAAGATCGTGAAGGACGCGCTCCGGGCCTGCCGCCGCTATTTTCTCGTTGCGGCGGCATTCAGCCTGGCGATCAATCTGCTCTACCTCGCGTCCCCGCTTTACATGCTGCAGATCTACGACCGGGTCGTCACCAGCGGCAGCGAAACCACGCTGGTGATGCTCACCCTGGTGTTGCTGGCGGCCTTCCTTTCGTTGGCCGGCCTCGATCTGGTGCGCGCCTCCATCCTGACGCGTGCCAGCGCGCGGCTCGACCAATTGCTGTCGGCAAAAGTCCTCGCCGCGTCGGTGGAGACCCCATCGCCGGGCTCCTCGCAAAGCCAGCCGATCCGCGATTTCGACACGTTCAGGCAGGTGATCACCGGCAGCGGCATCCATGCCCTGTTCGACCTGCCATGGTCACCCATCTACATCGGCATCATCTTCCTGCTGCATTCGTGGCTCGGCTTCTTCGCGCTGGGCTGCTCGCTGCTCTTGATCGCCATGGCCGTGCTCAACGAGTATCTCGTGCGTTCGCCGCTGAAGCAGGCCAACGACCTGGCGACGACCAACTACAACTTTACCGAAATGAGCCTCAGAAACTCGGAAGTCGTTCGCGCCATGGGGATGATCGACGGTCTCATCCGCCGCTGGGGGCGCGACCGTAACTTGGCGCTGCGGCGCCAAGCGGAGGCAAGCGATCGCGCCGCCCTTATGTCAGGTCTGATCCGTTTCCTGCGGCTAACCATGCAATCGCTGATCCTCGGCCTCGGCGCCTATCTGGTGATCGAGCGGCAGATCACCGGCGGCACCATGTTTGCGGCGAGTCTCTTGCTGGGTCGGGGACTACAGCCGGTCGAGCAGATCGTCGGCCTTTGGCGCAGCCTGATCCTGGCCCGGGCGGCGTTGGCAAGGGTCGAGAAGCTGGTCGACGGGGGGGCGCTCAACGAAAGATCTTTCAACCTGCCGAAGCCCACCGGCAAGATTTCGGTCGAGCAGGTCAGCTTTGCAATTGCCAGCCAGCAGAAAGTGCTTCTCCGCGACGTATCATTCCGGCTGGACGCAGGCGAGGCGCTGGGAATCGTCGGCCCTTCCGGCGCCGGCAAGTCGACGCTGGCGCGTCATCTCGCGGGCGTCATGCAACCCAGCCGCGGCACCGTCAGGCTGGACGGGGCCGACCTGTCGCAATGGGGGCACGATGCGCTCGGCGACCACATCGGCTACCTGCCGCAGGATATCGAACTCTTCGCCGATACGGTCGCCGCCAACATCGGCCGCTTCAAGACCAACGTCGACCTGGAGGTGATAGCCGCCGCGCGGCTCGCCGGCGTTCACGAGATGATCATTCGGCTGCCGCAGGGCTACGAGACCCAGATCGGCGAAGGCGGCGCAGTGCTGTCGGGAGGATATCGGCAGCGGATTGCTCTTGCTCGTGCGGTATTCGGGACGCCGAACCTGATCATTCTCGACGAGCCGAGCTCCAATCTCGACGCCGATGGCGACCGCGCGCTGAGCGAGTGCGCGATCGAGCTCAAGCGCCGCGGCAGCACAGTTATCATCGTCTCGCACCGGCCTTCGACCTTGGCCAATGTCGACAAGATCCTTCTGTTGCGCGATGGCGCCGTCGAGGCCTTCGGCATGAGAAACGAGATCGTGGCGCTGCTCAACCAGCGCGCGGCTCCAATGGCGGTGGCAACCCAATGAGCTGTGGCCGGAGAGATCGATGAGCGACGGCGCCCTCACCTACCGGAGCCTGTCCGGCGAAACCGGTATCCTGGCCCCGGATTCGATCCGGGTGCCGGCCTCTGTCGGCCTGCTGATCATCATTGCCTTCTTCGGTATCTTCGGCGGCTGGGCGGCTTTTGCCCCGCTGAACGGCGCCGTGCTCGCCGACGCCATCGTCAAGGTGGAAGGCAATCGAAAGAGCGTACAGCATTTCGACGGCGGCACGGTGAAGGAGATCCGCGTCAAGGATGGCGACATCGTCAAGGCAGGCGATGTGCTGGTGGTGCTCGACGACACGCACGCCCGTTCCGAATTCAACCTCTATTCGCAGCAATATGCGTTGTTGCGCGCTACCGATGCCCGCATTCGTGCAGAGCTCGACGGCCATGAGGCAGTCGCCTTTCCGAAGGACATCACCGCTGAGCACCAGGCCTATCTGCAGGACGCGATGACCAACCAAATTGCCGACCTCGGGAGCCAGCGCGCCTCGATGGCCGGTGCCAAGCAGATCCTGCAGAAACGGATAGCCGAACTCGACGAGCAGATCGATGGAAAGCAGGCGCGCGTCGAATCTTTTCGTGCGCAGCTCAAGTCGACAATTGATGAAAAGGCAGGCCTCAACAAGTTGCTGAAGGCCGGCCTGACAACGCGCACGCGTGTCCTGGAGCTCGACCGCTCCGCCTCCGACCTGCAGGGCCTGATCGACCAGACTCTCGGCGATATAGCCGGAAACCGCCAGAGTAAGGCCGAGCTTGAAAGCCAGATTGCGCAGCTCACCAACGAGCGCCGCGCAAAACTCTCAACCATGCTGATCGACGCCCAGTCCAACCTCGCCGACCTGGTACCGAAAATGTTCGCCGCGCAGGCCACGGTCGACCGCGCCGAAGTGCGGGCGCCCTATGACGGCCAGGTGATGAATCTCACCGTTTTCTCGACCGGCGCGATCGTCGCCCCCGGCCAGACCATCCTCGACATCGTGCCGACTAGGAATTCGTTGATCGTTCAGGCGCAGGTGAAGGTCGAGGACATATCCAGCCTGCGCGCCGACATGACGGCCGAGGTCCGCTTCACGTCCTACAAGCAGCGTTCGATACCGGTCATTCATGGACGGGTCACCCGCATTTCGGCGGATCGCGTCACCGACAGCAAGACCGGGCTTCCCTACTATCTTGCCGACGTAGCGGTCGATCCCGCGGAATTGGCCGCGGCCCCACAGATTGCGCTTTATCCGGGCATGCCAGCGTCAGTCATGATCGTCACCGAGGAACGCACCGCACTGGACTACATTTTAGGCCCGCTGGCTGTGTCGTTCCACTCCGCGTTTCGCCAGAAGTAACGAGCTTCGCGCCCAACATATTCGCGTTTTTTCAATTTGCGGACGCGGTCCAAGGTAGGTGGCGAGACCCATCTTATTCGATGGTCTGCGCCATGTCCAAGGCGGCCCAACCCATCCGGGAGCTTATTTCGATTTCTGGCGATTACGGTTGGGGTAGTTCCATGTTGCACGAACTTTCCGGCTCTCTGTCGCTTAAATCCTTTCTTTCCGGGCATGTCTCGGCCCATTCCTTGCTGTCCCTGCAACATGGCTGCAACACAAATTGATATGTTTGTTCGTGTATGTTCGTGCAAAAATCCATCGCATTACCGATCGGCCTCCTCGTCAAGGCAGGCATCGTTAATCTGACCAACTACGATCGCGCTGCCAACTACGGCGCGATGCTCTGGATGACCGCGAAGGTCCAGAGCCCAGAAGGCGAGCAAGCACAACGATTATGGACTGAGAAGGGTAGCCAGGCGTTCGATGCTGAAGGGCGTGACGAGCGGATGGGACGGCGAACTTACCCACAGTTGGCGCGAGCAGCGGCCGGCACGAAGCCCGAACAGCAGACTTCTCCGGTGCGCCAGCGCCGACGCCGCAGTCAAACGCCCGCGCAGGAAGCTTTCGTCGCTACCGCGCGCACGTTCGTAGAACCAGCGTGACTGACGTTGCATACCGCCCGCCGGGCGCGCCCAGATCGACCCGAAAGCTCCTGCATCCGTCGGTGGAAGCGATGATTGGACGAGAAGTCGGCCATGTCGACCTCGTTCTGATTGTTGGCCGACTGGGAGACGCGCGGCGCGATCTCCTCGATGTCACCATCGTCCAGAATCTCGATAATCTTGAGCGGCACTTGGAGGCGGCTCGCGTCCACATCCTCCTTGCGCCACCCGCGGAAGATCGAACCGGTCGTCTGCCGCGCAATCACGCTGATCAGCAATGGCAAGACCTACGTTGAGCCCACAACCACCGGGTCCGTTTCCGCAGTACTCGGCGAGGAGCAGGGACATTGACGAAGGTTTGCTATTTAAGAATTCGACGACTGCTAAGGCACTGAAGCAAGAATCGCGATCGTCGTTACCCGGTGGGCAGGACATTGGAACCAGCTCGCGCGTTCAGCGTTACGAGCGGATGATCAGACGATTTGCCTACGCCCTTATCTTCGTCCAGGTATCCATGGCGACCGCGCTGGCTACACAGGTCTTCCTTACGACCGCCGAGGAAGCCCGTAACTCAGAACTCTCGCTGGCGCCGGCGCCAGGCGAAGAGGGATGCGCCAAGGCGATGTGGCCCAATATTCCGGAACGATGTCTGCAACGAGTCGAGCCGAAGGTTGTGACGCTCGTGCTCAGCCAAAACAACTGATGGCGAATGGCGCTTTCTGATATGCAGCTGGCTTGCGCCGCTGGCTGCGCCGCCGCAGGACCACCAACGGTCCGTTAAGCCTCGCTCAATCTCTGCAAGCTATCTTGTTGCCAGTTTGTCGAGGGTGACATGAAGCGCAAGTCGATAATGCTCTTTGCCTTCCCAGCTCTGATCCTGCTTATCTTGGCAGGGGAGCGCATGGCGACTTTCTTGCTGGGAGCATATCCGGCCAGTCCCACAATGTGGCGGTTTTGGCTTGAACTAAGGCCGCTGTCGACCATGTTCTGGCAACAGGTCGATCTTTATCTCGGGTCGTCGATGGTTTTTGATGCCTTGATGCTGGCCGCCGCGTCGACCGCTTGCTGGATGGCGTGCCGCACAAGAAGGTCGGCCGCGTTCTTCTTCCTTGCCAACCACGTCGCCCTGCTTTTCGCCGGGTTGATGATCGCTGTCACCAGCCATTCCGAAACAGCCAGCACGATCGCCTCTTTCACGGTACCCGGCGGCCTTCCGTTCCAACTAACGGTCGATTTCACCTTGAAGAACAGTCTTGTGCTGTTTCTGGGCGTGACGGCATGCGCCTACTGCCATGTCATCTTCCTCAGCGAAACCCGACAGCGGTCCGAAGCGCTGGCCGCTAGGCTCGTTGCTCTGCAGCGAGATCTCTAGGATAGCCCCACCTTTTTCCGGCGTTAGTTGATCTTCCGGTAGTAAACCTTGCCGTCGGCCTGCTCTATGCGCTGGTAGTCGGGGCTTGGGGCAGGCGCTGCAGCTGCAATCCTCCTTTTGGGCGGACGCGGTGTATCGACGACGCTGGGCTCGGTCGCGTCTTCACCATCGAGAACAGCAGGCGCCTCCGCCATGCTGCCGGTCGTGTCGACGGAAGGTTCCGCTGCGCTCGACATGACTTCGTCACGGGCAAGAGGCTGGTTCTGTTCCAGCCGAGCTATGCTCCGGTTGATTTCGCCAAAGCTGCTCTGCAGTTGACTGTCGAGTTTTTCAAATCGGCTTTGAAAACCGTTGTTGACCATGTCCAGCCGGCCCCCGATTCGTTGTTCGAACGTGCCTAGTTGTTCCAAGCGCCCTTCCAAAAGGCGCATATCGCTGATGCCGCGGTAGAGATAGACTGCGGCTGCTATGTTCACCAAGGTGAGCAGGGACGTGCCGATGATGACCGCGCCGATAATGCTTTTGTCGCTCGGTTTCCCAACGACAGCCTGCTCTCCGGTGCGGGCTGCTGTCCCAATCTCGATTGCCGGCATGTCCGGTTCGCTGATCATCGTCATTGAACCACCACCTTTGCGCCGATCGCGACGCGCCTGAAGAGATCGATCACATCGGTGTTGGTAAGGCGAAAACACCCCGATGTTCCATCGAAGCCAACACCCTTGGGATCGTTGGTTCCGTGTATCCGATAGAGCGTGTCACGCCCGTTCCGAAGCAGATAGAGCGCCCTGGCGCCGAGTGGATTGTATGGACCGGCAGGCACCATTTGCGGCAGGTCCGGCTGGCGGGCGCGCATTTCGCGGGGTGGGCGCCATTCCGGCCATTCGGTCTTCGCCCCCACCTTGACGACCCCGGTCCAGCCAAATCCGTCGCGTCCGACGCTGATCTGATAGCGAAGCGCCTGGCCTTGTCGGGTCACCAGATAAAGCGCTTTCTCGCCCTTGCGGATAACGATTGTTCCGGGCTGTTCTGTCGTCTCGAAGGCAACAGTCTTGCGCAGGCTGGGTCCCATTGCCGGCAGCGGCGGCCGATCCGAAAGTGCCGATCGTGCGCTGGCGAAATCCTGGACCAACATCATCAGCGCAATGCTCATGACGGCCAATCCCGGGCCAATCCGATACCTATTTGGCCGCCCCCTATTTGGCAGCGTCATCGAGCCGCTCTTTGAACATCCGCTTGAGGTCCTTGTTGAAGCGCGCACGCCCATCCACCTCGGCAGGCAGGATAGCACGGTTCAACGCATCGGTCAGAAGCGCATTGTCCAGCGCGACCGACTTGATGTGAGGCGCCTTGAAGATCTTTTCGAGTTCGCTGCGCGAAAAGTGGTTGCCGAACCATTTGCGCTTGTGCTTGTTGGCGACCAGCGTGATGCTGACAGCATTGCCACGCAACTCACGGATCTTCTTGTAGAGCCGTTTGCCTTGCCGCAGTGAGGCGACGTTGAGTTCGAAGACGATGAATATCTCATCGCTCGTCGACAGCACGGAGTTGTGCCAAGGCGTCTCGATGTTCGGCAGGTCGATGACGATGTCGTCGAACCGGTAGGCCACAAGGTCCAGCAGCCGGAAGACAAAATCACTGCCCTGCGGTTCGAAGGGCAATTGCGGCCTCTCGAAGGAATAGAGCGTCAGCCCGGACGGGCGCGAGAGCTTGATGACGTCCATCAGTTCGACATCGAGCCTCTCCGGCTGGCCGATGATGCCGCCAAGGTCGAACTGGTTGAACTGGTTGAGATAGGCGCCGCAATTGGCGCTCTGGAAATCGAGGTCGACCAGGCAGGTGGAAGCCGCCCGCTCTTTCGACTTCGATGACAGGAACTCGGCCGCCGAGAGAGCAAGCGTCGTCGCGCCGGCGCCGCCGCTGGCGCTGATGAAGGTGATGATGCGGCTTTTGGTTCCCTGGTTGCCGGTGTCGTGGAAGGTCACCGCGTTCAGCAGTTCCTTGCCGTCGAGCGGCTTGTGCAGCCAGTCCGAAGCGTTCATGCGCACCAGCACACGCGTCTGCTCCGACGACAGCTCGTCTGAGACCGCGATCAGCGGCACGGTTGCCCAAAGGGCGCGCGCCTCGACGATGCCCGACCTGCCGAGCAGCTCGCCATTGCCGAGGTCGAGGATGACGATGCCGGGGCGCGTATCCGCGGGCGGCCCCCTAAGGAAGTCGCTCGTCTCGGAAACCCTGACGTCGTAGATCGCCAGCGCATCGAGCCGCGTCGCCACATCGCGCTTGAAATTCGCATCCGACGAGAACAGGGCGACCTGCTTGCGCTTGGTCGGTGTAACCTTGGTGTTGATGGCGTTCATGGATACGAGACCTTCATGTCTTCGCCCGTGACCGTGCTCAGCATGGAGGGCATGGTGAGGGAGGTGAACCGTGTCATCAGCCCGCCCAGGAAGAAGAACTGGTAGGTCATGTTCTGCAGGCTGACGGTGATCGTCGGGACCGGGCCGCCCAGCCGTGTCTGGTAGCCGAGGCCAGTGGCGGCATATGTGATGACGACATTGCTGCGCAGCAGGCCGGGGAAGAAATGGCACATGCCTAGCCGCATGGTGGCCCGCTGGGCTGCCGTGATGTCCGGACAGTCGTCGTTGTTGGTGACAGCCGTGTCGCCCCGGAATATGCGGCTGAAATCGGTGGCGTTGAACGTGCCGCCGTTGCTGCAAGCGCCCGTGGTTCCGGTGTATTTGCAGACGAAGGGGCCATACGCGCCGGCGATAACCGGCGCGCCTGGCGTCGTGGTGGGTGCGGCAGCGGTCAGATTGGTTACGACGGGATCGGAGATCGATGCCAGTCGTGCACCAATTTGGACCGCTTTGGTTGCAGCATTCCATTGGTAGAGCGCATAGCCGAAATCGACGAAGCCCAGCGTCAGCGTAAACAACAGCGTCGAAACCATGGCCATTTCCACCGCCGCCGCGCCGTCCTCCGATTTTGCAAAACGCCTGATCATCTTCAGAACCGGATCAACCGCTCCTCGTGAAATCCTCCCAAAGTGATCGGGCCGAGGCCAAACAGCGACAGCATACCGATGTCGCTATAGGGATAGGATGCTGTAGCCCTGACGATGCAGACCTGCGCAACAGTGGAGCGGTATTCGGTGACGCCGGCAACGACGGCGTCATGACAGTCAGCGATAGCAGCAATTGTCACCGTCGCGTTGTTGGATGCGCCCCCAGATTTCTGCCAGCCACTGATGCGCGGGTTGCCTGTGCCTCCCGCATTGCCGAAGACCGCTATGTTGGCAGCGATGTCGGCGCAGTTGATCGCCGCAAGCCCAGCATCGGTGTACATCTTGCTGTTGCAGCGCGCGCCGAAGCGGGCTGCGTCCGAAAGTCCTGCCTCCATCAGCAGTTTGTCATGGATCAGGTTGCCGAATTCGAACACGCCCGCCGACAGAAGCAGCAGCACCGGCGCGATCAATGCCATTTCGACAAGTGCGGTACCACGCCGGTCGCGTCGAAATCTGTCGAGGTGACGGAACAGGAGGCTGATCATCGCCATCACCGGTAAAGCTGGGCTTCGTCGCGCAGGTAGTTGTCGAGCGTACCGCTACCGCCCCTGCCTGTGATGTCGACGAGTTCCACCATGATATCCTTACCGTCGATGATCGGCTCTGTGATAAAGAAGCTGGCAAATCTCCTGGCCGGAATGCCCGTCTGGCGGCCGCTGAAATTCATGCCCGACGCCTTGAGCGCATTGCAGTCCAGGATTGCGCCATAAAGCAACCGGCGGTCGGGGATTGAGATCGGGGTGCCGGCCCCGGCAGGAGGCGTGCCTTTTTCGCCGCCAACGGACGCGTCCGAAACGACGTTGTTGTCGATCTCGTAGCGATACACTTCATACCGCGTCGGGAGATCGGCGCCAGTGCCGGACAAAGCCGCCGGCACGGTGCGTGTCGGATGATTGGCGGCCCAGTAGCGCGCGAAGTTCCAGTCGCCGGCGCCCATGCGGCCACCCATCAAGGTGCAGTTGCCGGCGATCTGACACGAGTCGCGCTCCAGCCCGATGCCTTTGGTCGGGTCTGTTTGGTAGTCGACCTTGTTGTCCTTGACAAATTGATCCCAGTTTATGGCACCCTTGCGCACATTGACCCCAGGCCCGTCCGAGAACGATGACGCGTCGATGCCGAAGCGCGAGTTGATGCCATCTTTCACCGGACCGGAATTCTGTCCCGGTTCCGTGTCGACGCCATCGCGCGAATAACAATTCTGTGGCTTGGAGTCGGCTAGCATCCTTTCGAGCTGACTGGCGCCGTTGCCGAAAGGCGAAGCCAGGAAAGCGAAATTGCCTGGAAAGTAAGACCCGTCTCCGCGCAGCTTGATCTGGCGACGACGGTATTGCCTGGTTTGCGCTGCCTGCTCCAGCGTGACGCCGCCGGTGATGCTTGTATCCTCATACGGATTGCACATGAAAACGGGCGTGTACTCGCAAACACCCGACGTGAAGCCCGCGACGGAAACTGCACCGACACTGAATGAACCGCTCGCCGAACTCGACAGGAACGAGACCGGGAAAAAGGCGCTGAAGCCGGTCGGTGCGACCGTGACTTGAATGAATTTGGTCTCATCTTCGCCAATGGCAGGATCGGAATTGGCAAGATAAGTTGCCTGGTTGGCCGTCGTTATCTTCGTACCGTCGGCGGCGGGGATTGCCTTCAGGAAACACCAGGAGATGTTCCCTGAATTGTTGCATCTGAGCGCTCCTCCCGGTTGCCCGGAGGTCAGGGTGAACCGGCCCGAATTCGAGAAATTGCTTTCATTGTCGACCAGCGTCGCCATGGCGCGCTCGGCTCTTGCCCAGGAACCAGGCAGGCCATCGAGCTCTGCGGCCCCAGCCAACGAAAAGGCGTCACCCGCCTTCTGCAGATCATTGTGGAGATTGTTGACCCGGCTCGCGTCGATCACCAACAGCGAGAAGCCGACGATCGCCGGCAACATGATGCTGACCAGGATGAGTGCTATACCCCTCTGATCGTGCCAGAACGCGCGAACAATTCGCAACATGGCGTTACTCTTAGCTCCCCTGGCCCCAGAACCCCTCGTTCGTCTGGCGCGTATAAAACCGCATCCTTCTGTTTAGTTCGTGGTCGGCGTGCCGACATTCACCGTAATCGCTGGCGGTGGCGGCGGTGGCGGCGGAAATTTGTAGTTGCGCGCAACAAGCGCACCCCGCGTGCCGTCACCTTCGATATGTGTGTTCTTCGCGTTCGGATTGAACGGATCGACCGTCTGCAGCAGCGAATTGTATTTCTGCGTATCGCCGGCGGCCAGGGTCACCGTGTCGTAGTGGTTCAGATAGTCGGCGGCGCAGCCCGATAGTGCACCGGCGCACAGAATGAGGATCACGACGCTATTTCTTGACATAGAGCATCTTGTCCTTCGATTTGAAGTCCAGCATGTGGCCATAGGGGCCGGTCACTCCGTCGCCCGTTTCGTATTTTCGGATCATATCTTTGTTCACCTCAAGCTGGCCGAGCACGAAGAATTCCGGATCGTTGGCCGGCCGTGTCTTGTCGAACGGCGTCGCCAGCTGTTCGCCGGGCTTCACCGGCCGCACGACATGCGGCGTGACGATGACGACCAGTTCGGTCTCTTCCTTCTGGTTGCTCGAATTGCGGAACAGCGTCCCGATGACCGGAACCTGGCCGAGCCACGGCACCTGGTTTTGCAGCTTGATGGTCTTGCTCGACAGCAGCCCGCCGACCGCGAAGCTCTGGCCATCGCGCAGTTCGACGACGGTATCGAGCTTGCGGTTGGTGAAGATCGGGTCGCCGGCGGTGGTGAAACCCGTGAGGTCACTCACTTCCGGCGCCAGCTTCATATGGATCTTGCCGTCGTCCAGTACGACCGGCGTGAACAGTAAATTAACGCCGAATTGCTTGTACGTGATGGTTATCTGGCCATCATTCCCGACGACACGGATAGGCACTTCGCCGCCGGCGTTGAAGCTGGCTGGCTCACCGGACAAGGTGGTGAGATTGGGTTCAGCCAGCGTGCGCACAACCCCCTTGGCCTCAAGCGCTTCAATGATCAGGTCGACCTTGATGTTGCTGTCAATGACGCGGGTGATCAACGCTGCGAAGGGATTGCTGGTCGACAGTAGACCGCTGAGCAGACCGCCCGGGCCAAGCACTACGTTATCTTTGTCGGCGGCGGCGATGCCCGTTCCTGTACGGGTTGTGCCGCTGCCATTCGTGCTTTTGATCGACACGCCAAGATCCCTTCCGGCATTGCGCTTGGCTTCCAGCACGCGGACCTCGAGATTGACCTGCTGGCTATCATCCACAATGACGGAATTGATGATGGCGTCGGGACCATATTGCTGCGCCACTTCCATGATGGATGCCAGCGTGGCGCCGTCCTTGACATGGCCGCCGAGCCTGACCTTGCCGTTGATCGAACCGATCTCGATGCGCGCCCGAGGCGCCACCTGCCGGATCGCTTGCGCCATGTCGCTGACGTCAACGCCGACTTCGATCTGGATGACGCCGAGTGAGCGCTTCTCAGGGGAGAAGAGATTGACCGTGGTGGTGCCGGCGCCCTTGCCGATGACATAGAGCGTGCGATCGGTCATCGGCTGAGCATCGGCGATCTTCTCGTCGCCGACGACGATATCGCCCAGATTGGCGCTCACCTGGAGCGTCACCGACTGTGACATCGGCAGGAAGATGCGATGGACGCTGGGGTTCGATACGTCGATGTAACGGTCGGCTGCTTCAGCCCCAAGGCTGGAGGTCAGCAGCGCAGCCAAACAGGACAGCGCGGCCGCCAGTATCCTTACCCGAAACCCTTGCATCCGTATCTCCCCACTGCTGCCGATAGCAGCTCCAATGCGCCGCGCATTGTTATCTCTGTCGCGGCACTTCATAGGATTCGAGCTTCACACCCCGAAAGACCCCGACCGTCGCCAGCTTTGGCGGCTCCGGCTGAACATACTTGACCACTTCCTTGGCGACCTCCTGCGGGGCCGCCGCGACGACCGGCTTGACCTTGCTCAACTGGTCGAGCTGGCTTCCGACTCTCTCCACGGCCTGTGCCAACCCGGCAATCTTGTCGTCCGCGCGCTTACGGTCCGCGGCGGCCGCGGCATCGGCTGCGGCCTTCCTGTCGAGTTCGGCCTGCCTGGCTGCGACGTCTGCCGGCGTTTCGGCAGTCAGGTCCGATACCGTGACGCGTTCGGTCGTCTCGCCCTTGCTCGCGGCTGCTTGGCGCAACGCCAGTGACAATTGCCCGGCGCCGGCGGCCAAGGTAAGCTTCTGTGCATCCTTGGTGCTGACTTCAAGCGTTACGGCTTTGACGACCGTGGGGCTGTCCTTGCTCTCATCGGCGACCTGGTCGACGGCGAGCACCTTCATGCTCTGCAACAATACGTCGACAAAACTCTGGTCCACACCGTCGGCATTGCGCACCGTGCGTGTCAGCAAGACATCGACACGGTCGCCGGGGAAGACGAATCCGGCAACGCCAAGCACGTCGTTGACCCTGATGGAAACGGCTTTCATGCCTTCGCCGAGCACTGCCGAAAGCGTGGCGCGCTGGCCGGGGCCGGTGATCTTGGTGGCGAGAATTGGTTCGTTGACGCCGATCGCCTGCAGCGCCTGCTTCGAACCTTCTCCGGCCAGCAGGTCCTTTGTTGTCTTGAAGGCGCCAGTCGGAACCGCGCCCGTCGGCCACGCGACCTCGCGCAATTTGTCGGCGGACAGTGTGTCACCAAACTTCAGCGCCACTGACGCCACGACGACCGTATCGCGAGGGACATCGCCTGTCTTTGCAATGGCACTGCGCTGGTTGGCCAGCCAGATGTTGGCGAGCACAACCGCCAGCACGCCGAACACGCCGGCGAGAATGATCATTATGATTGTATTTGCGCGCATGACCCCAACCCCAGGAAGGCTTGTTGCTCAGCCGCCTTGTCCGGCGGCTAAATCTCAGGCCCGGACCCCCTGTCCGGGCCTGAGGAGAGCGCGAGTGATCAGCTACCCGTGCCACCCACGGCGCAACTGCCAGGTCCAGCATTCAGACCAACGCAGAGAGCGGTGAAACGTCCGGTCACCCACAAACCGATGCCGACGATGATCAGAATAGACGCGGTGGCGATAATGCCGACCAGGATGGAATATTCGACCATAGCAGCGCCGTTTTCGTCGTCGCGGAACTGCCGGGTCATCGTCATGAGCTTCTTCATGTCAATTTCTCCCCTTTGGAGTTAAACCCGACGAGACAGAGCCAAGGATGAACTCCATACCCAAGCATCCCCCGTCACCTCAATCGTAGGTCCCGCGAAAAAGCAGAGTCAAACAGATTAACAATTCGTTTACCTTCCAATACCTGAATCGGAGCGGCTTCAATTCGGACAAGAGCTTGATTCGATTAATTTTTCAAGCCGCTTTAACCATTCGTTCACAATTATGCCACACCCCGGGTAAACGGGCCATTATATTAGCTAAGCTGCATAATCCTTTATATCTAAGGGCTTATGGCACTCATTCGCCGCCACAGCGCTTGTCACGATGGGAAATGTTTCGTGAGTTGAGGCCGGCGTCTGCTTGCACATGCAGAGTTTCAAAATAAAACGATTTTTTTTGGTCTGGCTCTTTAATTTCGGCAAAGTAACGGGATGCGCCATTGTGTCCTGCGGCCTACCCCCTTAGTTCTATCGATATGGGCTTGCTGGCTCGGCTTTGAGACGTCGCGCGTCGGGATCAGCTGAACGAACATGGCCTGCCAGGCGCCATATCAGCAAGGTGGCCAAAATCGAGACATAGCCGTCGACGGCGTAGTGCCAGCCGAAATAGACGGACCCGAACATGATCACGGCGGCGTATGCCCACGCCGCGGCGCCAACCCAACGGTTGAGGCTCCAAAGGAACAGGGCATTCAAGGTGACGATTGCCACATGAAAGCTCGGCATTGCCGATATGCCGCTGCCGACCACGGCTCGATTGGTCGTGTAGGAAGCGTAGAGATAGTCGCTGATTTTCAGGGTATCTGGGCCGGCGTTGCTGTCTTTCAACGCTGACATCAGATCGACGAAGCGCGATCCAGCAAAAATCCGGTCATAGAAGATAGGCCCAGCCGACGAACCTAAAACTCGGAGGCAGAGACCCAGCACGATGGCCATGGTCATCAACGCGACGAAATATCTTTGACGTGCGTCGGGCCGCTCCAGCCAGGCCGCAAGCAGGACAACCATTGCAACCTGTATGATCCAGAACTGGGAATAGAGTATGTAGAGCACCCTATCGATCGGAGCGGGGACCGGCACCGATCGAGTCCATCGCCAGGGATCGCCAAAATGAATGGCCGCGTCGACCCCGGCAAGCCATGGATCGGCAAAGAAAGTGACCATGCCGGACAGGTCGTGCTTGTAGGCCGTGAAAGCCGCAACGCATACCATGAAGATAGCGATGGTCGAGATGGCCCCGATGCCGCGCGAAACCAGCTTCTCGCGTACGAAGCTGAGAGGAGATTTGGGCCTGTTGATCATTCCGGCGACGGCTAGCCCAACAAGCATCATCGGCGGCAGAAGCAAGTAGTAGAGTACCAGGCGAGTGTCGCCGAAAGCCGAAAGGTACGATCGCGGGAAGAGGCATGCCGCGACTGCGGCATACAGCAGGGCAATGCATGCCAGTTTGGCAGATGGGGCGAGGCGGGGACGGATTGCGGAGTGTTCCGCTAAGTCAGGCGCCATTTCCATTTTCGGACTGGCTTCTTCTTGATCATTGGAAGCGGTGGTGGGTCATAGGTGACAGCCTGCGACTTGGCCGGTGTTGTCACATAGCGTTCAATGCCGACCGCCGACGATCCGATAATCGCGCCTGCAAGGACTATCAGGACTATCTGCCTATCGAACATTGGACGCCCCCGTTCGCGGATACATTAGCGGTCCCCGGTTAATGATATGTGGCGTAGATCTCCGAGGCGGCGGCGTACAATCACATCTGCGCCGGCTGTTTTCCCGCGGACTGATGGCGGTTTCGGCGTCCGCTACATTGTTGCCAAGAGACGGGCCAAGGATGAAATCCATACTCATGCATCCCGGCATCACCCGGAGCCTAGGTCGTACGAAAAAGCAAAGTCAAACCGATTAACTGTTTGTTGGCCTTCAAATACCTGAATATTGAGTTCCGGGGCCAATTTAACTCTAGCGAGAGCTTGATTTGGCTTTTTTTTCAAGCACCGTGAACCTTTCATTCACCATGTGACCGCATCTACGGCGAAAAGCGAGTCAATTTAGCGAATCAGCATATTCATTTATATAGTGGCTTACGACCATCTCCCACTTGTATGCCGTTCGTTGCGATGTGAAATATTCCGTGATGTCGAATAGTCGGGGGTGGTTCGTGATGGCGGCCGAGCGCAGCGTTGCAACAAAATCGATTTTTTTGCGCACCGGCTTTAACTATGTTGTAAGTAATAAGCGTCCACCGCCTCGCTCGGCGCTTGTGCCTCTCTTGGTTAACGCTTAGTTTCTGATCCTGGGGAATTTCAGGGGGGGCTTGAGCGATGTTGGGCCGCTTTATCAAAGGACCAAATGAGCCGCGGGCAGAAGCGCCGCCACTGATCGCTGTGGCGGTGTCAAATGCGACACCGATCCCGGCGCCAGACTTTGAACAACATGGCGACGATTTCCTGACGCTCAAGGTCGAGATCCACCGCCATCTGATCGACCGCTTCAATCTGGCCGCGCTCGAAACGGCAACCAAGGACGAGATCCTCAACGAAATCAGGCCGATCGTGCGGGAATTTGTCCGCATTCGAAACGTGCCGCTGAATGCACGTGAACTTGATCAATTGACCAGCGACACCGCCGACGAGATGCTTGGCCTGGGGCCAATCGAACCGCTGCTCAAGGACGACTCCATCGCTGATATCCTGATCAACACGCACAACCGAGTCTTCATTGAGCGGCGCGGCGTGATCGAGGAAACTCCGATTCGTTTTCGTGACGAGGCGCATCTGCTGCGCATCATCAACAAGATCGTTTCGGCGATCGGCCGCCGTGTCGATGAATCCGCGCCGATGGTCGACGCCCGCCTGGCAGACGGGTCGCGCGTCAACATCGCGGTGCGGCCGATCTCGGTGGATGGCCCGCTGGTCTCGATTCGAAAGTTCTCAAAAAATCCCTACTCGCTCGAACGCCTGATGGCATTCAACTCGATCCGTCCCCCCATGATCGACTTGCTCCGGATCGCCGTGCAGTCGCGCAAATCCATCCTGGTTTCGGGCGGCACCGGCAGCGGCAAGACGACCTTGCTCAACGCGTTGTCCAGCTACATCCCTTCGAAGGAGCGCTTGATCACCATTGAGGATGCAGCTGAACTGCAATTGCAGCAGCCGCATGTCGGCCGGCTGGAGACGCGCCCACCCAATACCGAGGGCAAGGGTGAGGTTCGCCAGCGCGAGCTGCTCAAGAATGCACTGCGCATGCGACCCGACCGCATCATCGTCGGCGAGGTGCGTGGCGAAGAAGCCTTTGACATGCTGCAGGCCATGAACACCGGCCATGAGGGGTCGATGACCACCATCCATGCAAACACGCCGCGAGATGCGATATCGCGCCTGGAACAGATGGTCGGCATGGCCGGAATGCCGATGACCCATGATGCCATCCGGGCACAGATCGCATCCGCCATCGACATCATCGTGCAGACGCAGCGTCTTTCCGATGGCGGCAGGCGGGTTGTCTCCGTATCCGAACTGACCGGCATGGAAGGCAATGTCGTCCAGCTCCAGGAAATCTATCATTTTGTCCGGCGTGACGTCGCAGCCGACGGCACCATCATCGGAGATTTTCGGGCAACGGGTGTCCGACCGCGCTTTGCCACGGAAGCGGCTACGCTGGGACATCATTTCGCTAAGGATGCATTCAATCCGCAGGTTGCGCTGTGATGCTGACCGGACAGACCCTGCTTTATTTCGTCTACGTATTGGCAGCCGCCTCGGTAATCCTAGCGGTCGAGTCTCTCTACGTGTCGTATTCCGCGCGGTATGCAAGGGTCGGAGTTATCAATCGCCGACTAAAGCGGCTCGAAGAGGAGGGGCCGGCAGAACAGACACTGCAAGGTCTTTTGCTCGAGCGAGGCCTGACCAACACCGGCGACTACCTTTTCGGAGCAGTAGGCTTAAACAGGCTTTATACGCAGTCGGGTACCACGGGGAATCCAATCCTCTTCGCAACAATCTTTCTGTTAGCGGGAGCGGTTGCAGGGCTTCTCCTCTGGTTACTGACCGCCCTGCCGGTGGTTCTGGGGATTGTGGCCTTTTTCGTCATCGGCTTCGTGCTGCCCTTGCTGGTTCTACGGCGAGCGCGCAACAGGCGAATCCGCAAATTCGCCCAGCAACTTCCTGACGCTCTTGACATGATCGTACGGTCGCTGAGGGCCGGTCATCCGGCATCGGTGGCAATCAGCTTGGTCGCACGTGAGATGCCCGACCCGCTCGGAACCGAATTCGGCATCGTGTCCGACGAGATCACTTTCGGTCTCAGCCTTGAGCAGGCGGTACGGAAGTTGTCGGAGCGGGTCGGCTTCGAGGGTTTGCATTTGCTGTCGGTCTCACTCTCTATCCAATCCAAGACCGGCGGCAATCTCACCGAAATTCTGGGAAATCTTGCGTCGGTCCTGCGTGAACGGCAAAAACTGCGCTTGAAGATCAAAGCGCTTACGGCGGAAGGCCGAATGTCGGCCTGGATCATATCCTTGTTTCCCGTGGTGATGTTCCTGGCGCTTCAGGTCACCGCGCCCTCCTACTATGGCACCGTCTGGAACAATCCGCTTATGTTGCCGGCGATGACAATTTCAGCGGGCTGGGCGCTGTTGGGCGACTACATGATGTATCGAATGGTCAACTTCGATATCTAACGGGGCGAAGCACAGATTTGTTCGCGAACATGCAGGACCTGAGTTTTTTGATCTCCATTGCGGTGTTTTTGACCGCGGTGGCCCTGTTCCTTTTTGGAGCGCTCATCTTTCTTCCGGCGCTGCAGACGCGAAAGCTGGTGGCGCAGAGCCTTATTGCCGAAGGCATTGCTGACCGCCGGTCTTTGCTGGGACAGGAGAAGCTCGCGAGGATCGCTGCCCAGCGTCCGATCGAAGCCTATTTCCGCTCTGTCGAGAAAGCGCGCGGAGAGCCGAATGCATTGGAAGCCAAGCTTTTCCGTGCTGGTTTCTATAAAGCCAGTTCGCCGCTGCTCTATACGTTGTCGCGACTTGGCGTGGTGTGTTTTGGCTTCCTGGCTTGCTACGCGATTTTGTCTCGGGTCCTGCCGCCCACCTTGCCGAGTTTCCTAGCTTTCATCGGATCCGCTCTGTTCGGTCTCGCCTGCCTGGTGATTCCAAGCGTTATGCTGGATCGCTTCGAGAGGGGGCAAAAGCAGGTTTACCAACGCGGCTTTCCCGACTTCATGGACATGATGATCACCTGCGCCGACGCCGGCATGAGTTTGGAGGCGGCTGTCGAGCGCGTCAGCCAAGAACTGGCCGGCACCCATAAATGGCTGGGTATTCAGCTTTCGATCATGAATTTGCAAATGCGCGCCGGCAAGCCGATGCGGGATGCGCTGCGTGAACTCGCCGACCGCCTGGGACTTGATGAGGCGCGGACTTTGGCTGTGCTTTTCAGGCAGTCAGAGGAACTTGGCACCAGCCTGACCGAAGCTTTGCGAGTTTATAGCGACGAGATGCGAAGCGCGCGGATCTTTCGCGCCGAGGAACGCGCCAATTCCTTGCCGGTCAAAATGATGATCCCGTTGGGACTCTGTGTCTTTCCCGTTGTGCTCATGGTCATCCTATTGCCTGTGATCATTCGCATGAGGGGCGTTTTCTTCTAAAGTCGTATATGCTTTGGTTCTAAATAGAGTCTGAGACTCTCGGGAGAGAAGATGAGAAGGCCAATGCGCCTTGCAACGGCCGCCAGTTTGCTGGCCGTCATGCTTGCTGGCTGCCAGACGAACGGGGCTGACGGCACCGATGGTGTCGTTCGCACCAACGAACCATCGAAAGGTGATGTCACGTCCTTCGGCGATGCGTTCGACGGACTGAAGACGGTAGGTGATGTCGAATATTACGCTTCGGACCAGGCCGTCGCCGAGGCCAAGAACCAGTTCCGCGCGGAAAATTACGGCAATGCCGGTGCCTTGTTCTTCAAGGCGACGCAACTGGCCCCCAATGATGGTGGCGCCTGGATGGGACTGGCCGCCTCCTGCGACCGAATTCATCGTTTCGACCTCGCCGACCGGGCCTATGGCCGCGCCTTCAGGCTGGTTGGGGCGACGCCTGAATATTACAACAATGTCGGCTATTCCTATTTGCTGCGCGGCAAGCTGCAGGACGCACGCGCGAATTTCCTCAAGGCCTACGAACTGGCGCCCAACGACCCGACCGTGGTCAACAATCTGAAGCTCCTGTCGTCCAGCGTGCAGAACATCGAGCGGTAGAGCCCCAACATGCTGCTTGCCGCGTCGCTGCTGCTAAAGGCGCTCGCCCTCCCGCTTCTCGCGAGGATTGCATGGCTGGACTTCACGACCCAGAAAATTTCCAATCGTGATGTGGTGCTGCTTTTGTGCATCGGGCTGGGATCGCTGCAGTTCCTGTCGATTCTCTTGGGATCGTGGTGGGACATGGGCCTGAGCGCGCTAGCCGGCCTCGTGCTATTTCTTGCGCTCTTCCCGTTCTGGGCCTTGCGCAAGGTCGGCGCCGGCGATGTCAAGCTGATGGCAGTCATTCCGTTCGTTATCGGCGGAACCGATCTCGTCGTGTTTTCCCTGCTGCTGCTGGTTTTCGCCCTGGGCACGGCCTTGATCGTGAAGAATCCCTTCATGCTGCCTGCCGGTGCCTTTCGCTTTTACGCCGAGCATCTCGATCGCAAGGGTGTTGTGCCGTTCGGCGTGCCGATCTCAATCGCGGCGATCTGCTCGATCGTATTCCACATCGTCAGCCGAGTAACGGGCTATGGCGGTATTGAGAATTTCCTCTGATGCGCAACGGGCTAGCTATTCCACGCCGGCAAGGGGCTGAGCAATAAAAAGCCCGCCACCGTGAGGCAGCGGGTTCTCTTTCGGAAATGATGAGCTGCCGTTTACGGCCGGCCTTCATGGGGCGGGGTTGCGGATGCCTCTGGCCGGACATTCGACGTCATTGAAGCGAGGCACTCCTCCAGACGTTCCAGCCGCGCCTTCTGGCATCGCAGTGTGTGCGCGACGTCATGCAGCCTGGATTTGCCCTGAGAGTTGGCGGCAGCGATCAAGTCTATTTGGAGCCGACTGATCTCGCTCCGCAGATCGCGAGCGTCAGCTTCCATCAGACCCCTGATCCATCCAGCCCCGCGCATTCCAGCACACCATCCACCGAGACCTGCGTCGCACGATAGCAGCGAGTTTGCTAACAACCATGCCATGAACCTTCTCTAATTTTATGCATTGCTAATATATAAAAAGCCCGCCACCGTCAGGCATCCGGGCAGTTTTTGCCCGTTCGGATCGATCTGTGAGGTTTGTCACAGACGCACCGACGTATCGGCGTAGGCTACGTGCAGTTTCCTGCAGGGGTAAAGGGAGTGGTCCGATGCTTGTGAACCTTCCTATGCTTGTGAATCTTCCTCTTGTCGCAGTTGGTCCCCTTGCCGATTGGGTCCGTCATCGAGCCGAGCAGAACGCGCTGTTGAAGGCAACGGACGAGTTGAGCGCGTCACCAGACGACATGCTCAGTGACATCGGGATTTCCCGTGACGAGATCACGACGTTTGCGTTCCGCAGCCCGGCGTCGAGACGTTGGGGCTGAGCAACAAAAAAGCCCGCCACCGTAAGGCTGCGAGCCAAATTCTTCGAGAATTAAACTGGATCGTTCCAGGTTCTGTAGCGCGGGAAGCGCCGCCGGTCGCCGAACACCCGGCCGAGGATGCGAATGCAAGAAGATGGCCCTCGTCCGCACACCAGGGGATCGAGAAGGAACGTCTCGTCCAGACTTCCCTTGGCGGCAAAGCGGCCCCCATAGCCTCGCCCGTGATTGTTGCGCCAGCTCATGGTTTGCGGATGACCGCCTCCAAACATAGCGAGCACAACGCACCCGTCCTCCAGTTCCGCGTCTGGATCAATGATAAGGTTTTCAGCCCGAAGCTCGGGGTAGGTGTCTGTCACCGCAAACACGTTGTAGGCCCACTTGCTGGCGGCACTGCGAGGCAAAACTGCTGCCCCAGGGCCACGTGACCGTGCCGAGACGGTCGCGGGCTATCAGATGCCGTCGAGGTTCTCTTGAGCCGCGACCGAAATTCGACTAGTCGAGTCAGCCGCTTCCGATGATCGCCAGTATATCAAGCAAACGACCAGCCCGGCGTACCCGACTTGCAGAACGATCAGCGCAAGGACCGCACAGCCGAGCGCGCTCCAAATTGAACCGGCTTCGATGTAGGTCCAGATCGCCACAATGATCGCAGTGGCAGACATGCCGACCAGAAACTGTGGAAAATACATTCCTCACGCATTTCATTAATTTAGCGATTGCGCAATTAGCTGATTCTAAAATATCGCTGCCGCATGATGTCGCATCGGTTAGCGCTACCCATCCATAGAAATGGCCGCTGCAGTCTTTGGTGTGGGGGCCGCACCGGCCACCGCGCGGGAACAGCCCCCGCGCTGCCTAAGATATAATCATATTAGCGATCACGCAATTAACCATGTAGGCGCTCCCAAGCCGAAACTCAGGGAATCCCTCTTGAAGGCTCAATCGAGAGGACAAGCTAATACCGTTGAGAGGCGCGGGCATGGACGACGGTATGGGCGAGCATCTTGGGGTTTTCGACCTTGACGCTTTGCGCAAGGCTTTCCTCGAGTTCGTAGAAGAGCATAAAACCACGGATCATCCTGAGTGGGGCGAACTCGCCAAGCTGTTCCTCGAAAAACAACGAGAGCGGGACCAAGAACCGGACCCTACCCAGCCGGAGGGGTGAACGCACCAGCGCTGTGTGACCGGACCGGCGCAGAAGCCATGACCAGAACAAACCGGGGATTCACGGATTCGCGGTTTCGATCTACATTTGCTCTGAGATGGCATTGGCCTGGCGCTGGCCGGTTAGGTAAGCGAGCCCCCTTGTCAGGCAGTCCGGCATGTAGGACATGACTGGCACGTCGGGGAAGCCTTCAGGCTAAGTCCACCCTTTCGGCGCCACGACGATTCACTTCGATAATCAATTCGAAGACGCTTTCAAGCTCGCCGTTGATCTCGTCGGCAGGAATGCCGGCCTTCTCGGCAGCTGTCATCAACTGGTCTTTCAAGTCGCCAACCGAGATGGGGTCTCCACAATGGGCAGTTGTTCGGCTACCCACTTATCGAGAAACTTCAGGCCACGGACGCTCATTTGTTAGCAACTCTCCGCACCCGCACGCGGCCGAGTGACACCCGATCGCATAAGCGTGACGATTCCCTCCTATGACTTCCGCATTCGGTTGTCGATTCGACTTCGAAGGCCGTGATCGGCCAGCATATGGAATTAGTCGGCCCGGTCACGCGCATCGACGGCGACAAGGTAACCGTCAGCCTCCGGCCACTGGTGACTGTCGACGCCGAGCACGTGCGCGTTGTTGAGAGCCATGTGGAGGTCGCCACTGCGAAAAAAGCCGATTGTTGACAAAGCCTAACGGCGACTGCTTCAGGAGATCAAAGGCCTCGTCGCAGGGGCAGCCGCCGGAAAGAATGGGATTCGGGCCGCTCTGGATAATTATGCGGTTCCCGAGCCAGCACGGCGACAAGTACCGAGCAGTCGAGTTCCTCGTTGAATGAAAAGTGCGGGTCGGCCTCTGGCAAGATCTGAGCCAAGCGGAGCGATTTCAACCTGGCTGTCTTGGCGGCACGTTCTGTGCATTCAACCTCATTGATCCCTTTCGCGGACCGCACTGCACCTCGACGTTCTCCCAGCCAACACATTTCCTGGTAGCCTCATTCTCACCTCCCCCCAACGCAAATTTCCACATTCGGATGAACCATGTCGCCCTCCATTCTGATGAAGCCCAAGCTCAAGCAGCGGACCAGATGGCCGCGATTGTGGGCTCGCACCGACCGGCGAGGTGATGCGAGCCCGGCCGAGTCTCGCGGGACCCTGGACAGGGACAGCGCCGAGTGGCTGGTGTCGGCGCTCCTCGAGTTCCTCATGGAAGGCAAACACCCAGAAACACCAAAGATGACTGTTGAACCGGCCGCTGACGCCGCCAGAGGCCCCGACCAAGTTCTAACCGCCATTTTTGAAGGCATAGCAGCAGCCTATCAATCCACGCTCTATGAAAACAATGATCCTTCGGACAATTGCGCGACCTTTGCAGAGACGGCACTAGCGTCGCTGAAGTCGAGTGGCTTCAGAGTGGTGGGTTAAGCCACCTTTGCTGCCTGCACGTTTCGGGCGAACCGTGCAGGTTGCCCAATGGGGCGACAGTGGAACAAACAGGGGATTCACATTTCCGGAGTTCCGATCTAGAATCATTCCATGGAAACGGTGTTTGATGATATCGCCAACGCCCTCAGAGAGCCCCGCTCAGACGTGTGGCGCCCAGTCCGCGCTTTGCCCTCGATCTTCCCGCCAAGCTGTTCCTTGGCCTCGCTGTGGGCCTAGGCGTTGGCTTTGGAATGGCGCGGCTGGTTAGCTATCTCGCTGCGGCCGGCTGAAGTGCGACAGCAGCAAAATCTGCCGTTGAGTTTCCGGAAAACGTAGCAGTCTCTGATTCAGCGGAGGTCGAACTTGTTGATGCATGGATGCCAAGGAAATCCTTTCACAAAGGGCACTAAAATCTTCGGTGACATTGCTCAGGGAGCCGGAGGTGGTGCCGGAAGCGATGAGCGAGATAAAAGCGATGCCATCGGCTGGAATGGTGATGGTAGCCTGTCGCCGCTTTTTGCAGCTGTGGCGGCAGGTATCTCAGAAGCTCCAACCACTCTGTAAATCTACGCCGTGACAGACGGGTTGCCGCCATCAAGAGTGAACCCAATGTCGGTCGACGTTGTGTTTTCCAATATGTCGCCGCTGCCGGCTGATATGAACCAGATCTCGGAATTGGCGCTTGAGGGCACATCATGACTGCGCACCAGGCGCCTTGCCCGAAGGTCGCCGACAGTTACGGTATCCAGCGTCCGCAACTCCCCGAAAAACTTCCATGAGACTTCGAGCCAGATATCCCTACCGGTAGCAACAGCACCAAGGTTTTTCGAGGGCGCCTTAACCGTGGGGCCAGGGACGAGCCCCCCACTATTAAAGGCCGAGACAGCCGAGACCATGATCGGTGACGAGCGCCGTAAATTCTGAAAGCCAATGATCGCCGCCGTGATCGCCAACGCCGCCAGGACAAGGGCAATCGCTATCCAAACAACTGACCGGCGTCGATTTCGCATCGTTGCCCCAACCCTAGGGGAAATATCAACGTATTAGCAACTGCTTGTATTTCTCGTGAACCAGGATCATTCTTGCCGCACGGAGGCCACCAGTAACGATGGAAAAGGGGAACGTCATGGAATCCGTTTGCTACGCCCAAAGCTCGATCTGTTTGCTGTCGCTCTTAGTCAATACCACTATGGCGCTTATTGTTTCGACGCCATTCGCAGCGACGCGCCTGCTGGTGTTGAGGATGCGCGCGGACTCGGGCCGAAACCTTCAACTAGCTTAAGGCGCCGTGGGCAAACCACGTTACCGAGGCGCAGATCATGCGATTAGTTCTGTTGATCCTTGCCGCTGTCGCCGTGTTCTACATCTGAGACAACGTTGGCGAACGCGCCACCGACGAGATCCGCACTCATCTACAACGCCCGCGAGCGGCTAAGGGCTTCGGTGCAGTCGTATTCCTTCCAGACCTTACCCTGAAACATCTGCTGCGCAAAATGCCTCTTAGAATCGCTTGGACCCTTGCTGGCGGCCGCGGCTCGTTCGCGGCACATCAAGGACATGTTGGGGACCTGCCAGCCGCCTGGAGAGAAGCGGATGCGCGGCGCCGGCAAGGCCGCATCGACGTGTGCAGGAAGGGATGAGCGCAAAACCGACATTGGCAGGAAACCACTGGTAGTGTGCTGAGAGTTCTGCAAATTCGCTGAGAGGGGGCGGTCATGGCAGGCTGGTGATTGTTCACGTCACCTGATTCCCGCGAAGGAACGCCACCATGACCAAGACTGAAGTTAAGACCGCCAGCGCTGCCGTCAAAGACATTTTGCTTTCGAACCCGGATGGATTGCACGAAGTGCTCCGTGCGGTGATGCAGGAGGTGCTTGAGGCCGAGATGGACGAGGCGCTGGGTGCCTCGAAGAGCGAGCGCACGCCCGAACGGCTTGGCTATCGCTCGGGCTATTACGGCCGTACCCTTGTGACGCGGGTCGGCAAGCTCGAGCTGCGGGTTCCGCAGGACCGGGCCGGGCGCTTCTCCACCGAGCTGTTCGAGCGCTACCAGCGTTCCGAGCGGGCCTTGGTGGCGACACTGGCGGAGATGTATGTGCAGGGCGTGTCGACCCGCAAGGTGAAGGCGATCACGGAAGAACTGTGCGGCCATGCCTTCTCGGCCTCGTCGATCTCGGCCATCAACAAGCGGCTGGACGAGAGCCTCGCTGCCTTTGCCAGGCGCCCCCTTCAAGAGCCGTTTCCTTACCTCATCCTCGATGCGCGCTACGAGAAGGTGCGTGAAGCCGGTGTTGTCATGAGCCAGGCGGTGCTGATCGCGGTCGGTATCGACTGGGACGGAAGGCGCCAGATCCTGGCCGTGGAGATGGCCAATCGCGAGAGCCGCTCGGCCTAGAGGGACTTCCTCGTCGGCCTCAAGGCGCGCGGCCTCAAGGGCGTCGAGTTGGTTGTGTCCGACGATCACGCCGGCCTGGTGGCAGCGATCGGCGAGGTGATCCCCGAAGCCGCCTGGCAACGCTGCTACGTGCACTTCCTCAGGAACGCGCTCGATCATCTGCCGAGGAAGCACGGCGACGACTGCCTGCCGCGGCTCAACGAGGAACTCCGCCGGCGCACCTATGTCGTACGCATCTTCCCCAACACCGAAAGCTGCCTGCGCCTGGTCAGGGCGTTGGCCGTCGAGACCAATGAAAACTGGATGGAGGCCAACCGATACATCAACATGGACGACCTGCGCGAGCACAAGAAGCTCGCTCTGCGCCAAGCCGCATGACCAGCATCATGGCCGCCCCATTTTGCAGAACTTGACGCACACAACGAGGCGCTGGGTGCCTCGAAGAGCGAGCGCACGCCCGAACGGCTTGGCTATCGCTCCGGTGCCGATAGCCGCATGCCGAGCCCTAAGCTCATCAACAGTCGCACGATTTGGGATCGTGTCACCCTCGATATCGCTTTCTCCTCCCTGCCAGACAAAGATAACGGCCTCCAAGAACTGTTAGATCGGAGTAAGCAGAAGGCGGCAACAAGATAGGAAGCTACGCGCATTGCGTATACGCTGTGGGCGTAGTACCATTATCGTCCGAGTGGAATGATGACGTGAACGAGAATGACAAGCTTGCGCGAGATGTGAAAGCCTGGCGTTCGAAGGGAGGTTTCACTGCTGAGAGTGCAGCGAAGGTGTTGGGAATACCGAAACGCACATACGAGGGCATCGAGCAAGGTCGAGGTTTCCCGTACCCGAAACTCCTACGCGTTGCCCTCGAAAGCAAAAACCTTTCGCTTGAAGCGATGATAGAGGTCTCTCCGCATGTGAAAAAGCGGCGGTAGAGGACTGGAAGGAGGCTTAATCGCCCGGCCATTCAAGGATGACACTTTCCCCGGCGTTTCGTCGCGCCTCAAAAATGGAAAGACGGTCTATCGCTATCGTGCAAAGGGAATGCCTGAAATCCGCCTCCCCGGCCAGCCCGGTGATCCGGAATTCGAGGCTGCCTACAAAGGGCGACCCAGAGCCAGGGCCTGAAGGCAATTATCATCGACCTACCCGGTCGGGCGTTGCCAAAGACGTTCGGTCATGCAGCGCGGCGACTTGAAGGGACTATGGAATGGCTGGACTTTGACGAAGCAACGCAGCGGAAGAATGTCAGGCTGATTGAACGCTTCCTTAGGATGCAGGTCGAACCTGCCTACCCGCTGACTTGGCGCGATACGCCAGTAGAACATCTCGACGCCGACCATCTGCGTGCGATTGTCGAAAGCGCCTTTGCCGCCAACCGGACGGTGGCCAAGCACCTGCTGGTCGCAATCAAGAAGCTCCTGTGGGTGGGGATCGAAGTTGAGAAATGGATCAAACCGCAGAACAACCCCTCACTGTCGATCCGCGTCCGCATTCCTAAATCCACCACCAATCCCGCGTGGCCGGTCCCCATTCGTGAAAAGTTCGAGGCGCGCCATCCGATCGGCTCCCCGCCGCGCACCTGTTACGCGCTCGCCTTTTGGCTCGGCAACCGACGAGGCGATATCGCCTCGTTGCAATGGGACGATTTGGTTTTCGAGGAGATCGAACTGTTCGATGGCTCCCTAGAGGTGATCGAAGCCTTCGATTTCCGGCAGAAGAAGAACCGCAACCGTCACGGCGGTCGCGAGATGTTTATCCCCATCCTCGACAAGCTGGCGCAAGCCTTGGCGCCGCTCGACGTTCGAAAGGCGTAACGGTACTGAAGAATGCCTATGGGCGTCCATTCGCGGAAAAGAGCCTCACCGGCATGATGGCACATTGGAACAAGCAGGCCGGCATTCCGGAGGGCTACACTCTCCACGGGCTACGCCGCACCTTCGGCACGTATCTCGCCGAATGCAACATCCAATCGCGTGCCATCATGGAGGCGATGGGGCATTCTTCCATGACGGTGACGGACGAATATGTCCGGGAGGCTAACAAGAAGCGAATGGCCGTCGACATAGCCCGCGCCATCAACGAGCGCGAGACCAAACGCGATGCGATGAAGCAGCGAGCGGCTGCGCGTCGTCAAGTAAGTGAAATCAACCGACCATGAGCAGGGTCCCATATCGGGTGCCCTTTTCTTCGGGCCCATAATGGGCCCAAAACGTTTTGGGCCGAGGCATATTTTTAATAACAAAATCAAATGTCATGGTGGGCCCGGAGGGACTCGAACCCCCAACCAAGCGGTTATGAGCCGCCGGCTCTAACCATTGAGCTACAGGCCCCACGCGCGCTGGATTAGTGTTTTTCCTTGCGCGGCACAAGGCTTTCCGGACGGGCTGGCCGAGATCGCCCAAATCAGCCCATATTCGCGCCCTAGTCGACAGGCGCGACTGGATCGCACATCGAGGAGATTTTCATGACCAGACATATTTTGCCGCTCGCACTTGCCGCCGCGATCGCTTTTCCGGCGATGGCAAGCGCTGCCGATTCGCTGCCCCCGCCCCGCATCATCGTGTCGGGTGAAGGCCAGTCGACCGTGGCGCCCGACCTGGCGCTGCTGACGCTCAGCGTCATGCGCGAGGCCAAGACCGCACGCGCGGCACTCGACGCCAACAACGACGCCATGGCCGCCGTGATCGCGGCAATGAAGTCGGCAGGGATCAAGGATCGCGACCTGCAGACCGCCGGCATCCAGATCAACCCGCGTTACAATTACACCAACAAGCCCGACGGCAGCCAGGAAGCCGAGCTTGTCGCTTACCAGGTGACCAACACACTCTCGGTGCGCATTCGCGACATCGACAAAACAGGTGAGGTTCTCGACAAGGCTGTGTCGCTCGGCGTCAACCAGGGCGGCGGCATTTCGTTCTCCAACGAGGATCCGAAGGCTGCCGTCACCGAAGCCCGCAAGAAGGCGGTCGCCGATGCCATGGCCAAGGCCAAGACGCTGGCCGAAGCCGCCGGCGTCAGCATCGGCCGGGTGCTGGAAATCACCGACCAGAACGTTGCGCCGGCGCCGATGCCGATCAATGCCAAGGCCTTCGATGCGGCAGGCGCCGCGGTTCCCGTGCAGGCCGGCGAGAATGCCTACGCCGTGCAGGTAACAGTGACATTCGAGCTTAAGTAGCAGGCCGCCGGGCCGGGTGCGGTTCTGCTGAACCCGTCGGCCGGAACCGCTATCGCCGACATGAAAAACCCCGGAGGACTGGCCTCCGGGGTTTTTTCGAGCCGCACCCTTCCGCGGAGGGAAAGGGGCTCCTGGCTGACCCTAGAAGGGTCATGCCGCTACTCCAGGCTGATCCTCGCGGAGGAACATGCCTCCGGATCGACCTTCGCAGAAGGTCGTATCCCAGACTGATCTTCGCAGAAGATCAGTCTGGTTCTCTTAGCGATAGATAACCGGGCAGCCGCGCTCATTGGCGAACACGATCACAACGCGATCGCCATACTGACGGCCGGCGACCTTCACCACGCGGCGATTGACATCGACGATGCGGACGCGGTGCAGGCCCATGCGCTCGGCCTTGTCGAGGGCGCGATCCGGCGAGCAGCGGCGCCAATTGCGGTCACGGCGAAAGCCGTCCTCATCGTCGCCGGTGTAGACGCCGACGCGGCGGTCATGGTTGTTGCCGAAGCCGAGATAGATCGAGTCCGCCTGGGCGGGCACTGCGGCAAGCGTGCCGAGAGCTACGAGACCCGAAAGGGCTGCCGTCTTGAATGAGTTGAACATTGTCTTCTCTCCTTGTTGAGGGCTTGCGCCCGTCTTGGTCGAACCGATGGGGGGAGAATGCTCCTTGCAATCTGAACTCTTCGCGAACCGGCCGTTCATTTTCGGTTAATCTGCCCGACAGGTTGAAAGCAACCGCCCCTTCCACCGCTGCAAACGACCCTGACCGTCAAAAACGTCCAATGGCGCAGAACGCCCTATGGCAGCGTCCGTTCCAGAATGCTCAGGGCTCGTCATCGAGCATATAGTCGAAATAGTCGTCCGGCTCGGCCAGATCGGTCTCACTGGCGCGGACGCGGCCGCGCATGGAGATGCCGGCATCATGAACGGTCTCGGCACTTCCCGACACCAGCCTGTGCCACCAATAGAGGTCGTGCCCCTCGGCAACCAGCCGGTAGGCACAGGTTTTCGGCAGCCACGTGATGGTGCGCACATTCTGCGGCGTCAGCCCGACACAGTCCGGCACGCGCGCCAGCCGGTTGGCATAGTCCGAACAGCGGCAGCTTTGCCCATCGAACAGCCGGCAGCCGACTGATGTCCAGTAGATCTCGCCGGTGTCCTCGTCCTCGAGTTTAGACAGGCAGCATTTTCCGCAGCCGTCGCACAGCGATTCCCACTCGGTGGGCGTCATCGCTTCCAGCGTCTTGGTCTTCCAGAACGGCGTTTCCATTATGGGTCGAGATGTGGCCTCCGCATGCGGCAAGGTCAAGCTGTTGTGTGACTTCAAGTTCCGGCCGCACCATAGGAAAAACATGAAGTTGCCTTCAAAACGCCGGTCAATCGTCCTTGGGTGCGGGTAATGCCCGCAAACCGGAACCAATCCGGTCAAGGACAGTTTGGGCAGGGATGGGACCCCACAAGGAGAATTTAAGATGAAACGCCAACCACGGGTACTGGCAGGTACGGCACTTGGCCTGCTTATGGCATCCGCGCCGTTGGGCGCATCCCCGTTGCAGGGCAACGCCGTTTTCGGCCCCTTGCAGCACACGGCCGCGCCACTGATCCTGGTCCAGGACGACCCTGCTGCAGATGGTCAGCAGACCGACCAGGAACTGCCGCGCAAAAAGAAACGCCAGCAGGCCGAACAGGCAGCGCCGGCCGCCGAGCAGCCTGCACCGGCTGCAGAGCAACCCGCCCCTGCCGCCGAGGAACAACAGCCGCGCAGGAAGAAGCGGGATCAGCAGCAGACCGAGCAGGCCCCGGCCGAACAGGCCGCACCTGCCGCCGAGGAACAGCAGCCGCGCAAAAAGAAGCGCAATCAACAGCAGCAGATCGAGGCGGCGCCTGCGGATGAGGGCGGCGCCCAGGCAGCGCCGGCGACCGATGAGCAGCCGCTCAAGCCACGCAAGAAGAAGCGTGACCAGCAGCAGATCGAGGCAGCACCGGCTGAACAACCGGCCGAACAGGTAGCTCCGGCAAATGAAGAACAGCCGCTAAAGCCACGCAAGAAGAAGCGCGACCAACAGCAGATCGAAGCGGCGCCCGCTGAACAGCCGGCCCAGCAGCCTGCCGAGCAGGCAGCGCCCACCGAACAGGTGGCGCCGGCAAACGACAACAAGTCGGGCAAGAAAAAGCGCAAGCAGGATCAGCAGATTGAGGCCGCGCCTGCCGACAAAGCGCCAGACGTCAAAGTTGCGCCTGCCGGAGAGCCCGCGCCGCAGGCCGAGCCGATTCAGCCCCCGGCCGATCAGCAAGCGGCTCCCGCCGAAGGTGAACAGCCGAAGGATCAGGCGAAAAAGCACGGCAAAAAAACTGTCGGCGAACAGCCGGTGACGGGCGAACAGCAGCCTGCGACCGGTGAACCACAGCCTGCGGAGCAACCGGCCAATGCCGAGCAGCCCGCGCAACGTGAGACGCCGGCGCAAGGCGAAGCCACGGCCAACCCCGACGAAGCACCCATCCTGGACAGCCAGAAGGATGCCAGGCGCAAGCACCGCAAGGACCAGGGCGGCAACAGCCAGAATGGCGACGGCCAAAATGGGAACGGCCAGAATGCTGGCGGCCAGACGGGCGAGCAGCCCGCGCAGGGCGGCACCGAGGCGCAAGCCCCGAAGCCGGCTCCGGTCGACCAGGGACCGCCGCCCACCGACGACAAGTCAGCTCAGCAGGCAATTCAGCCAGAAAAGATCGCCCCGGTGACGGAGGAAAAAGGCAAACGCGTCGAGCGTGCACCCGATGAGAACGTCCGCGACCGCCGGCGTCCGAAAGGCGTCGACGTCGTCAAGGAACTCGGCGACCGCGTCATCCTGCAGTTCAACAACCAGACGATCGTGGAAAGCAATGACGCTCCGCGCATGCACCGCGGCGCCAGGAATGTTTACTATGAGGAACTGTCGGGCGATCGCTCTCGGGAAATCGTCGAGCGCGACAATGGCATCCAGATCGTCACCATCCGCAACCGCAATGGCGACGTCATCAGGCGATCGCGCATCACGCCGGATGGGCACGAATATGTGCTGAGCTATGTCGACGAGCGCAGCTATGACGACGACAATGACTGGCGCGATCCCGGTGACGACCTGCCGCCGATGCGGCTCACCATCCCGCGCCGCGAGTACATCCTCGATTCGGAAGATGTCGAAAGCCCGGACGATTATTACGAGTTCCTCGAACAACCGCCGGTGGAGAAGGTCCAGCGCCTCTATTCCATCGACGAAGTGAAGCGTTCGGCGCGCGTGCGCGACATTGCCCGTCGCGTCGACCTCGATACATTGAACTTCGAGTTCGGCTCGGCCTCGATATCCGACACCGAAGTGCAGAAACTGGAAGGCGTCGCCACGGCCATGGAGAAACTGTTGAAGAAGAACCCGGCCGAAACCTTCCTGATCGAAGGCCACACCGATGCGGTTGGCACGCCGGAAGCAAACCTTGCTCTGTCCGACCGGCGCGCTGAGTCTGTCGCCGAAGCGCTGACCAATGCCTTCGGGATCCCGCCGGAAAACCTGACCACTCAGGGCTATGGCGAGGAATACCTGAAGGTCAACACCACGGCGCCCAACCGCGAGAACCGCCGTGTCGGCATCCGTCGCATCACCTCGCTGGTGGCACCGGTGGCGAGTAACAATTGATCTGCTTTCCAATGGCTTGAGCAGCTTTCTGGAATCAGATCGACAACAAGGACCCATCCCGGCAGATCGGGATGGGTCGAGCTGCGGACAGCAATCCCGGTTCAGCAAGAATTGTACTGGTATTAGAACCGGCTCATTGAATAGAGCGGCCGCCCTCCCCAGATTCAAGCCTGGGCGTTCCCTGCCCCGTCCCGACTCCAGCGGGATGCATTGAACCCCGCCGGCCCTCCCGGCGGGGTTTTTTTGCGTCGCAATTTGCCTTGCAAACTGCGGCAAGCTGATCGAAATACCCCAGTCGACCTCAGAAAGCTGACCGGAACCGCTGCATGAAACGTCTCGAACTCGCCATCGAATCGATCATCCTCGCCTCACGCTGGCTGCTGGTGGTTTTCTACATCGGGCTGGCCCTGGCGCTCGCCGTCTATGCGCTGTCCTTCGGCAAAAAACTCTACGAGTTCGTCATGGTCGCCTTCACACTCGACGACACCGACACCATCCTGAAGATGCTCGGCCTCATCGACGCCGCACTTGTCGCCTCGCTGGTGGTGATGGTGATCATCTCCGGCTACGAGAATTTCGTCAGCCGCTTCGACGACCAGGATGGCGGTGTGCACTGGCTGGGTACGATCGATGTCGGTTCGCTGAAGGTCAAGGTCGCCTCGACCATCGTCGCTATTTCCTCGATCCACCTGTTGCAGGTGTTCCTGAATTCGTCTTCCTATACGATCGACCAGCTGATGTGGCTGACCATCATCCACCTCGCTTTCGTCGTCTCGGCGCTGATGCTGGCCTATATCGACCGGCTGATGGGACTGAGCAAAGGCAAGAAGGGCGAGGAGTGATGAGCCCCTTTCTCCCCGTTCATGGGGAGGTGAGGCTGGTCCGCACAGCGGGCGAAAAGCCAATTGCTTGGTTTTTCGAAAAACGCCGGCAGGTGGATGAGGAAGCAGCGCCGTCGGCCCGTGATTTCCGTCAGTAGATGCTTTTGACGTTCGTCGGCGAATTGGCAAATACCGCGTCCGGCACGAAAAAGTCGCCGGCCAGCGGCCCGGTCGCGCCCGGCGCATAGACCGCGAAATCGGTCACGCCCTCGGCCCGCAGCACCTCTTCATCGATGTAGAAATTGCCTGATGTCTCGCGCGATGAGCGCAGGAAGATGGCGTGTGCGGCATCGGCCATGATGTCGGGTAAGCGGCTCATCGCCGCCACCGTCGCGCCGCCGAGCAGATTGCGCACCGCAGCCGTGTCGATGGTCGAGATCGGCCACAGCGAATTGACCGCGATGCCGTCCTTGGCAAACTCGGCGCTCATCCCCAGCGTGCACATCGACATGCCGAACTTGGCCATGGTGTAGGCGACATGGTTCTTGAACCATTTGGCCTTCATGTCGAGCGGCGGCGCCAGATTCAAGATGTGAGGATTGCTTGCCAACTTCAGGTGCGGAATGCACATTTTCGACACCAGGAAGGTGCCGCGCGTGTTGATCTGGTGCATCAGATCGTAGCGCTTCATGTCCGTCTCCAGCGTGCCGGTGAGCTGGATGGCGCTGGCATTGTTGACGCAGATATCGATGCCGCCGAACTTTTCGACGGTCTTGGCAACCGCCTCAGCCACCTGCGCCTCCTCGCGGATGTCGCACAAAACAGGCAGCGCCTTGCCGCCGGCCTGCTCGATCTCCTCAGCTGCCGAGTAGATCGTGCCCGGCAGCTTCGGATGCGGCTCGGCGGTCTTGGCCGCGATCGTCACATTGGCGCCGTCGCGCGCCGCCCGCAACGCTATCGCCAGCCCGATGCCGCGCGACCCGCCGGAGATGAACAGCGTCTTTCCCTTGAGCGACATGTCTTGGCACCTCCCTTGCTACATCACTGACGCGAACCATTGCGCGGCGGCAATGCACTGCGCAAGGCCTCGGCAGCCTGCAACGGGTTACGCAACGTAGGCTCATCGGAAAAGGGGGTTAGACCAGCACCAGGCCCTGCCGCATCGCGATCGCGATGGCATCCGTGCGGTTCGCAGCACCCAGCTTGATCAGGATCGCGGCGACGTGGAACTTTGCCGTGTGCACGGAGATGTTCAGCCGCCGCGCGATCACCTTGTTGGGTGCGCCTTCGGCCAGCAGCGCCAGCACTTCGGCCTCGCGCGGCGACAGCGCCGGACGGGCGGTAGCGCCATCGTCCAACGGCTCCTCGCCGAACAGCCCGCTATGGCTTCCGCCGTTGGCGGCGGCATCGAAATCGTCGTGGCGAGCGGGCGTCGAACGCCCATCCCTGGACACCCGGTAGCCGGCCGCCGCCAGTCTGACGGCAGCCGCGATCAGATTCGCATCCGACGCCAAAGGCAGCACGGCAAGCACCCGGTTTTCCGGCCGGCCAGCGCTCGCGGATAGCAGCACCCGTGGGATTGCGCTGTTGCCACCATCGGCTCGATCGAGCCAGGCCGCACTGTTCGCAACAGCGTCATCGAAGACAGCGACGTCGGCAATCCCGCTGCCGGCTACGACCGGAAGCAGATCGTCCGCCATGGCAAGCGAAGCTGACAGGCGCTCGGCACGCGCGGCATCGTGCAGCGCGATCAGCACCACGAGCTGGCGTCCGCCGCCCGCCACCTCCGGCCCACCCACCTCCGGCCCACCCGCCTCCGGCCTTGTCAGCGTGTCGCTTTCCATCGGCCCTCTCAGCTCAGCGGTTTTTCACCGACGGTCAGCGCGACGTCGCGCTGCTCGCCGCCGCGCACCACGCCGAGCGTCACCGCAGCGCCCGCGCTATCCGGCCCAAGCTTTCGGATCAGTTCGCGCGGGCCGTGCACGGCCTCGCCATTCCACGCCACGATGATGTCGCCCAGCGCAAGGCCGGCGGCTTTGGCCGGACCATTGTCGTCGAGGCTCATGACCATGGCGCCGCGCGCCGCGCCGTCACGGATCGGGTGCAGGCCGGCGCCGAGATAGCCGCGCGCGACATGGCCCTTTTCACGCAGCGTCGCCACGGCCCGCTCGATCGTCTCATAAGGCATGACCAGCGCACGACCACGTGGCCCAAACAGCAGCATGCCGATCAGCGCGCCCTTGGCGTCAAGCACCGGCCCGCCCTCGAAACGGCCGCCGGCATTGACGGCGAGATTGATGCGCCGATCGATGGTGCCGCCGCGCATCGAGCGCCAGGCGGGGCCGACCTCGCCGACCGAGCCCGAGACAGCCAGCGCCGAGCCCTGACTGCTGCCGACAGCGATGGCGACGTTGCCCGGCCGCACCCCATCCGCCTTGGCGAGCGCAGGCGCCGCGGCCGCGCCGGCCGGCTTCAGAAGCGCTACGCCGGTCGACGGATCGCGACCGACCAGTTCGGCCTTCACCGCTTCGCCCGAAGCCAATGTCAATTCGATCTCCTCACCGGCCTCGACAGCTTCCTCGGCGGTGACGAAATAGCCGTCACGCCAGTGGAAGGCGCTGGCGGTGCGATGGTGATGGGTGGTGAAACTTGCCGTTGCCGGCGCAGCCTTGGCGGCGAGATCGGCGATGGCCTCGGAAAATGCATTAAGGTTGAAGTCACTCATGATGATCTCCTGGGTTTTCTCATGCCCCAGATATCGCTCGGCAGTGCGCCCGGAGGTACTCGTCTGACGGCTAGTTACTGGTTTGACTGGCCATCTGGTCAGGTCGCGGCAGTTCGAGCCGCTCCGCACATATAGTCATCATCGCGCCTGAAAACACGGAGCCCCGCCAATGGCCCTCGCCGCCCACAAGTTCGAAACCGACGACACACTGCTCGACGCCTATTCGACGACAGTCGCCGACGCCGTCGACCGCATCGGCCCAGCCGTCTGCCGCATCGAGCGCGTCGGTGGCCAAGGTGGCCATGGCTCCGGCTTCGTCATCACCCCGGACGGGCTGGTCGTCACCAATTTCCATGTCGTTGGCGATGCCAAAACGGTGCGCGTCTCTATGCCCGACGGCGCCTCCAGCGAAGGCCGTGTGCTAGGCCGCGACCCCGACACCGACATCGCGCTGGTGCGCGCCGCTGGCAGCTTCACCGAAGTCGCGCCGCTCGGCGATTCCAAGCGGCTGCGGCGCGGCCAGATCGCCATTGCCATCGGCAATCCGCTCGGCTTCGAATGGACCGTAACGTCAGGCGTGGTCTCCGCACTTGGCCGTTCGATGCGCGCCTCGACCGGGCGGCTGATCGACGATGTCATCCAGACCGATGCCGCGCTCAATCCCGGCAATTCCGGCGGACCGCTGGTGTCGTCGGCAGGCGAGGTCATCGGCGTCAACACCGCCATGATCCACGGCGCGCAAGGCATCGCCTTCGCGGTCGCTTCCAACACCGCCAATTTCGTCATTTCGGAGATCATCCGCTTCGGCCGCGTGCGCCGTGCCTTCATCGGCATCTCCGCCGACACCACCAACCTGCCGCGCCGCGCCGCCCTTCTGTCGCAGGTGACCACCAGTACGGCGGTACGGCTGCGCAGCGTCGAGAAAGACGGACCCGCGGCGAAGGCCGGCCTCAGGGAAGGCGACATCATCGCGTCAATAGACGGTCGCCCGGTCACCGGCGTCGACGACCTCGTGCGCATGCTCGACGCCGAACGCATCGGCCGCGAGACGCTGTGCACCGTGGTGCGCCGCACCGGCGTCAGCCAAGTGACGGTGACGCCGGTAGCAAGGGCGAGTTGAGCCCTTATCGAGGGTTGAGCACCCGCCCGAGCAGCGACACCAGCAGTCGCGCAAGGTCACCGGTCGGGTCGAGGTCGGGATCGTAGATCGTCATGTCCAAGCCGGTGCAGCGCTGGTCCGCTGTCAGCGCCGACAGAATGGCAACGAGTTCATCGGGGTCGATGCCGGGGCTGCCGGGCGAATCCACCGCCGGCATCACCGTCTGGTCGAGCACATCGACATCGAGATGCAGCCAGTAGGGACAGCCGGCGCGCGCCAGCGTCGCTCTTGTCTTTTGCAACACTCCAGCCGCGCCGAGTTCCTGCGCGGCAAAGACGTCGATGCGCGTCACGGCGGTCGCATTGATGTCGGGCCAGGCAAAATCGGCATCGCGGCTCTCGCGTTCGCCGATCTGAACCACCGCCTCGTCGGCGACGAGCGGACCGACAACACCTGGCCATTGCGCCAGCAAAGCCTCGCCGCGTCCGGTGGCAAGTGCCAGATCCATGCCGGCAACCGAGCCGAGTGAGGCATTGACATCGTAGTTGCCGGGATGGCGGAAATCGCTGTGGCCATCGACATGGACCAGGGCGACCGCGCCCGAGCGCCGCGCGGCGACCAGTGCGCCAAGCAGGATCGAGCAGTCGCCGCCGATGATCAGCGGGAACTCGCCTTGCCCAAGCGCACCGGTGACGATCTCGGCAAGATCGAGGTTGAAGCAGCGGATCGCCGGACCATTACGCAGCCTAGTGCCCGGTTGCGGTTCGGTACTGTAGGCGGGTCTGTCGAGATCGACCACCCGCCCCGGCACCAGCGACTCGATCAAACCAGCTTCGCTCAGCGCCTGCGGCGCACGCCAGGTGCCGGGCACATGGCCCGGCTCCAAGGGCCGAAGGCCGAGATTGGATGGCGCACGAACAAGGCAGATGTCACGCATGCGGCAGGCCCAGCTTCAACATCACCAACATAGACCGCATGGTGCGGGTCCGGCCACAGCGGCCGGAGCCGCTGCCGACATTTGCTGCCATCGTTCAGGCGCCCGCCGCGCCCGCCGCGAATTGCGCCTGAAATTCCGGGCTGAGCGGGATCGGCTTGATGACGTCGATCAGCACGCCATTGGGATCCCTGGTGATGAAATGGCGCTGGCCGAAGAGTTCGTCGCGCAGCGGGCACAGGATCGGTAGGCCGGCCGCAACGATCCGTTCATAGACAGCATCAGGATCCCTCACCTCGAAATTGATCAGCAGCCCCGATGTGCGGCCGCGCCCCTCCTCGGGGATCGTCTCGTGGTCGCCCTGGACGATGCCGAGATTGACGCTGCGATCCTCGGCAGACTGCAGGTGCACATACCAGTTGCTCGCAAACAGCGGCTTGAAGCGGAAGTGATTGATATAGAAGGCTTTCGTGCCGGCTACGTCGCCCGTCATCAGCACCGGATAATAGCTCGTCGTCTTCATCTTTCTTTCTCCCGTCAGCCAACATACAGTTTGCATGCAATTCGAAATAACATACAGGCTGCATGTATGCAACGAGAAACCCCACGCCGCTCCAACCGCGACCGCACCGAAGCGACGCGCGCCGACCTGATCGCTGCGGCGCGCAAACTGTTCATCGAAAAGTCCTATGCCGAGACCGGCACGCCGGAGATCGTTGCGGCCGCCGGCGTCACCCGCGGCGCGCTCTATCACCACTTTGCCGACAAGCAGGCGCTGTTTGCCGCCGTGGTCGAGCAGGAGGCGGCGGCGGTGGCGCAAGAGATCGAGCGCGCCTCGCCGCCTTCTTTGTTTGCCCGCAATGCGCTGATTGCCGGCTCGGACGCCTATCTCGCCGCCATGCGCGCGCCCGGCCGCACGCGGCTTTTGCTGCTCGACGGACCGGCCGTGCTTGGCCGCGCCGCCATGGATGCGATCGACAATCGCCACGGCAACCGGTCGCTGCGCGAAGGCCTGGTTGCGGCGATGCGCGAACAGTCGATGACCAGACTGCCTGCCGATGCTCTGACCGCTTTGCTCGCCGCTGCCTTCGACCGCGCAGCACTTGCCGTCGAGGCCGGCGCCTCGGCCGAAGACTATCGCGCCGTGCTCATGGCTCTGATCGATGGGCTGTCTCCGGCTCATCCTCAGGCAGGTCGTCCGGGTCGAACTCGTTGAAGCAGCCGAGCTGGCGTTTGAACTGGTCGATCAGCCAGGCCGCCGCCGGTTTCGGGCTGCGGTCGGCGCGGTGCATGGCATAGAGCGATGAGCGCACCTCGCTAAAAGGTTCAAGGTCGAGTTCGACCAGCCTGCCGCTGGCCAAATCGTCCGCGATCAGCCAGCGCGGCAACCCGCCCCAGCCCAGCCCCTCGCGCATCAACGTATGCTTGATACGCACATCTGTCAGCCGCCATGTACGATAGGCAAAGACGCCGAAGTCGCGTCCCTTGGTGCGTTCCGACTGGTCACTGACAACCAGCTGGGTGTGCTCTCGCGCATCCTCGAGCGCCACCGGTTTCGGCAGCAGTGCCAGAGGGTGGGTGGGGGCGGCAGCCAGCACGATCGACATGAAGCCGATGCGCACGAGATGCACGTCGACCTCGCCCAGCAAGCCACCGATGCCAAGATCCGACTGTCCGCTGACGACATGGTCGGGGATCAGACCGAGCGTGCCGATATGCAGTCGCATCATCACGGTCGGGAACTGCGCCTCGAACGCCTTCAGCACGCGCACCAGCACTGGCGAGGGCAGCGCCGCGTCAACCGATAGCGCAACTTCAGCCTCCAGCCCCTGATGGTGACCGTCGGCACGCGAACGGATGCGCTGCAGCACGCCGACCATGCGCCGGGCGTCCTCCAGCATCGCCCGGCCGATTTCGGTCAGCTGCGGCTCGCGCGTGCCCTCGCGCTCGAACAGTTTCAGGCCAAGCTGCGCCTCAAGATTGGCGATGCCGTAGCTGATGACGGACTGCGCGCGGTTAAGCTTGCGGCCGGCGGCTGAGAAGCTGCCGGTGTCGGCGACCGCAACCAGGATCTGCAATTGGTCGAGCGTCGGATTGGGCTGCACGGCATACCTACTTTATCGATGGATCATATAGATAATATACCAGTTTTTTGAATGGATCGGTAGGCCCATATCAGGCGGGAGAAATCAATTCCCACTGGAGAGAACTGCTATGTCTATCCTGCTTGTAACCTCGAGCCCGCGCGGCGCTGCCTCGCACTCGACCCGTATCGCTACCGAATTCGCTGAAAAGCTCGTCGCCGCCGACCCGTCGAATACGCTCGTCGTGCGCGACCTCGTGGCCAACCCGCTGCCGCATATCGACACCGATTATGCGACCGGCATCTACACCCCCGTTGAAGCCCGCACGCCGCGCCAGGCCGAAGTCGTCGGCGTCTCCGACATCGTGCTTGAAGAACTGTTCGCAGCCGACACCGTGATCCTGGCCACCGGCTTCATCAACTTCAACATCTCCTCGACCCTGAAGTCCTGGGTCGATCACATCTCCCGCTCCGGCAAGAGCTTCTCTTATGGCGAGGGCGGTCCCAAGGGCCTCGTCACCGGCAAGAAGGTCTATATCGTACTCGCCTCGGGCGGCATCTATTCCGAAGGTGCGGCCGTGCAGTTCGATCACGCCATCCCCTATCTGCGCGGCGTGCTCGGCTTTCTCGGCATGACCGATGTCGACGTCATCCGCATCGAAGGCGTCGGCATGGGCCCTGATGCCGTCACCGCCGCACTTGCCAAGGCGACCGCCAAGGTCGATGCCGTGGTGGCCAAGACCGCGAGCGCGCAAATCGCCGCGTAAGCACACCCCGTCATTCGCATTGAAAAGGCAGGCGCTTCGGCGCCTGCCTTCTTGCTGTCCGGGGCCGAGAGCAGGGTCCACCGGCAGATGGCGTGGTGTTCGTGGCGGGGTTTTCGATGGCTGCCAACTATTCTTGCCCGTTCATCAGCTGGCCCTCATAGGCTTGGAGCCCCTGGCATCGCCATCGGATTTGCCGTTGGTCCACGGCCAATCTGTTTTTGCACCGACGGATCGGGCTAAACTCGTGCATCCCTGTCAAAACAGAGAGGCAACTTATGGCCGAATGTCGGAGTGGAGGAGAGAACAACGGAATTGTCGCAAGCGCTGTTGCCGACGACGATCCGCGTCTCGCGTTCATCTATCAGGAGGCGGTGAGAGGTCTCACTCAACAGCAGACGCTTGTGGAGAACATGAGCACCCGCGCCGGCAGCCTTGTCTTTGCCACCGCATTTGCCAACTCGCTACTCGGCGGTGCGGCGCTTTCCAACGGGCTTGGGCTTTGGGATTGGACCGCAGTGGCCCTGTTGTTCGGCATCGGCGGGCTGATCGTCTTCATGCTTTGGCCCTATCACCAATATACATTCCGCTTCGATCCGGAAGATCTGCTCGATCAATATGTCGACGGCGACAGGCCGACGACAATGTCGGCCATGCGCCGCGCGCTTGCCCTTCGGATCAAGGCGGACATGGCCGGCAACTGGCGAATTATCCAGCGGCTCCGGCTGGCGTTGCAGATTGCGCTGGTTTTTCTGCTGCTCGACATCCTGGCTTGGCTTTTGGCAATTGCGGGCATCTGATCACGTCTCAAGGTGCACCGGCCTCGGTCGCGCATCATACCTGCGTCCTAGGAAATGGACAGGATCTCAAGTTCGCGCGGCCCTAGCTGGACAAAGTCGCCAACGGTTTTTCCGGTCAGCGCGATGGCAACCGGCGAACCATGCGATATGGAAGCTTCAGACGGGTTGGCCTCATCCTCTCCGACGATGCGGAAGGTCTGAGTGCGGCCATCATCACGCTTGAAGGTAACGGTGTGCCCGAAGGCGATCGCCTCATTAGAGGTGGGCACCGGCATAAGCTGAGCCGTACGCACGCGCTCGGCATAGTAACGCATATCTCGAACCGGAATCGCTGACTGGCGTCGCCGCTCATTGACATCTTCCAGCACGCTAGCGACCTCGAGAGCTTGCTGGGCGCGAGCCAATTCAACCTGCAGCATCTTGAGGCCCGCTTCCGTGACAAGGTTGATCCGATCGGAGATAGGGCGAGCCGGCAGGATGGTTTCCGATGCAGCCTCGGCGCTTTCCTCCTTGGCAAATGCTACGCTCAATTGTCGAGACTTTCTGCTTGCGGCCCACTGCCGCTATTCGAGATTCTGGCGACGAATGACCGGCGCAAAACCTACGTTCGGCGCCTCGACCAGTTCGGCCCTTACCCGAACATCCTCTCGCCTTGCTCGTCGACCAGCTGCATGCCCTTTTTGATCGAGATGTCGACGGCGTCGTCCAGTCCGGCAAAGCGATCGGCGCGGATGAATTTGTGTTCCTTCATCACGCCGTCGACTTCCTTCGAAACCACGCCGCAAGTTTGGTACTGGCCGCCCTCCGCCTTGTATGGCGTAGCGCTGATCAAAAATCCCTTGTGCTCAACCTGCTTTGCCGATGCTGCGCTCTTGGGCTCGCCCCCCTCACCGCCACCACCGAAAAGACGCTTCAGAAAAGACATCGGGCTTCCTCCAACGGCAATCATCCTGCACCACGTCTCGCGGTGCAGGATGATTTTCAGTACCGTTCCTCAGTCGAACGGGCAAGGGTTCTCGCCAGGGGTCAACCGCGCGATAGCGCTTCCAGGGCTTCAGCGGCGGCTTCCAGGACTGCAATCGCCTCGGCCTGCTTTTTTGCCGGCGCGTCGACGAGATCGCCGAGCGCGGCACGCAGCCGGTGGCGCACGGCGCGAAACTCGTCGCGGGCTCCCGAGCGACCACCACGCCGTCCGCCTTCCTCGCCGTCGTCGTTCCAGCCGAACCAGTCCCGCGCTTTCGCCATCTTGCGGCCGAAGCGCTCGAGATGCTCGAGCACGCCGTCGATCATCTCGCGGTTCTCGGCGAGATGCGCCTGCCCCGCCTCGGTGATCGAAAACACCTTCTTGTTGCCGTCCGCGGCTGAAGCCGCATAGCCGGCCTCTTCCAGGAAGGTCAGCGTCGGATAGACGACGCCGGGGCTCGGGCTGTAGATGCCGCTGGTGCGCTCCTCCAGCGCCTTGATGATGTCGTAGCCGTGGCGCGGCGCCTCGGCCAGCAGCGACAGCGTGATCAGCTTGAGATCGCCGTCGGCCAGCATGCGTCCGGCGCGAAACATGTCGCCAGGGCCGCCGCGTCCACCGCCACGTCCGCCGTGGCCGAACGGCCCGAAGCCGCCCCCTCTGCCACCAAACTTGCCGGCCATATGCAGGAAAGCGCGCTCGGCGCGCTCGCCAAAGGGATGATGTCTGTGCATGAATTGCTCCTTGAGTTATATCTTACGATACATCTTAATTAGGCTTGCCCCCCGATGAGTCAAGATATATCTTACGATGTATCTAAAGACGGCGCCAGAAGGTTGATTTCGCCGCCGCCGGCAGCTAGAAAGCGCGTGAGGGCCAAAACCTCTCCGTAAGCGTCTGACGTCAAGCAACGCATCCACCCGGTCTTTCCGGGCAGTTCCGCCGGAAACCCGGCGCAATGGATGCCAAATGCGACGGACCGGATGTTTCAGGAAAATCCAAAAATGACCACGACCCGTAAGCGCGGCAAGCTGCCGGCGCGCTATGCCGCGATCGTCAGTCCGCTGGTGCTGTCGCTGCTGATGACCTTCATCGTCTCGTTCATATCGACGCTGAAAAGCCTTGGACTGCAACCTGATTTGCCGGCTGTCTGGCTCACTGCCTGGGGCCTGTCCTGGCTGGTAGCGTTCCCAACGTTGCTCATGGTGCTGCCGGCGGTGCGCCGCATTGTCGGCTGGCTTTGCGAGCCGGCGTCCCGGTAACGCCCATGACGGTAAGGCCCGCAGATATCTTCGGGCCTTGCCTCGCTACCAGCGGCCCTTGCGCCGGTTCCAGGCATAGAGAAGATCGGCGAAGCGATTGTACGCGAACCGCGTCAGCGGCAGCGCGACCGGATTGCCGAAGAGCGTCGCCAGCCAGCCCTCGCCCGGCGTCGCCCGCCAGACGGCAACCGCGACATCGGCGCCGACCAGCAGCCTGCCTTCGGCATCGGTGGCATGCAGCCGGCGGCGTATGTCCTCCAGCGAGGCGCTGTAGCCAGAGAGCGCCGCCGGTTCGAGGTTGATGTCGCGGAATTCGATCCGCCCGGCCTTGATCGCCTCGATCAGCCGCCGTTTCTGCCGGGTGATGCCGCCATCGCAAACCGGGCAGCGTGTGTTGTACCAGATGGTCAGCGCAGGCTTGGACATGGCGCGACTATCACCCTGACGGCACGGCCCCGCAATATGACGCCGAGCCGCACGGACCCGCGCCCAGCGCTATCCAAGCGAAGTGACGATCTCGCGATAGGCAAATTCCGGGAAAGCCTTGAGCGTTCGCGTCTTGACGCTGCCACCCGTTGCCAGCATCAGGGCGAAACGAGCAAGCACAGCATCGTCGGGCGCCTCGATAATCGCCACCATGTCATATTCGCCCATAGTCAGGTAAAACGCCTTGAACGAGCCGCCCATGTCGGCCAGTTGCTTCTTGGCGGCATCGAGCCGCTTCGGCGACTCTCGGATATTTCTGGCGCCCTGTTCCGTCCAGTTCATCAGCAGGATGTAGGTTGTCATCACACACCTCCCTCCGGCGCCACGGAGCACGGCTGAGGACATCAGCCGGGGCGGACATCCGGTTTTTCGCCCAGAACATGCATCCGACCAGGCAAGTATCCTCCCGACGGAGATGGGCGACAAGAGCCTTCACCCGGCAACAAAAAGGGCGCCATCGGCGCCCTTTTCGAATGCTGGTCTGTTGCCGGTATCAGCTGTCGAGGAAGCTCCTCAGCTTGCGGCTCCGGCTCGGGTGCTTGAGCTTGCGCAGCGCCTTGGCTTCGATCTGGCGGATACGCTCGCGCGTCACCGAGAACTGCTGGCCGACTTCTTCCAGCGTGTGGTCGGTGTTCATGCCGATGCCGAAGCGCATGCGCAGCACCCGCTCCTCGCGCGGCGTCAGCGAGGCGAGCACCCGCGTGGTGGTCTCGCGCAGATTGGCTTGGATCGCCGCATCGATCGGCAGGATCGCCATCTTGTCCTCGATGAAATCGCCCAGATGCGAATCCTCTTCGTCACCCACAGGGGTTTCGAGCGAGATCGGCTCCTTGGCGATCTTCAAGACCTTGCGCACTTTTTCGAGCGGCATTGCGAGCTTTTCTGCCAGTTCCTCCGGCGTCGGCTCGCGGCCGATTTCATGCAGCATCTGGCGCGACGTGCGCACGATCTTGTTGATCGTTTCGATCATGTGCACCGGGATGCGGATGGTGCGCGCCTGGTCGGCAATCGAACGCGTGATCGCCTGCCGGATCCACCATGTCGCATAGGTCGAGAACTTGTAGCCGCGGCGGTATTCGAATTTGTCGACCGCCTTCATCAAGCCGATATTGCCTTCCTGGATCAGGTCGAGGAACTGCAGGCCGCGATTGGTGTATTTCTTGGCGATGGAAATGACGAGGCGCAGGTTGGCCTCGACCATTTCCTTCTTGGCGATAGCGGCTTCGCGCTCGCCCTTCTGCACCTGGTTGACGATCTTGCGGAATTCCAGGATCGAGATCGCCGTCTCGGTGGCGAGGTTCTGGATTTCCGAACGCAGATCCTTGATCGCGTCCTTCTCGTTCTTGGTGAATTCCTTCCAGCCGCGCGAGGTCAGGTTGCCGATCGAGCGCGTCCAGTTCGGGTCGAGCTCGGAGCCCTGATATTCCTTGAGGAACTCCTCGCGGCGCACGCCATAGCTTTCGGCCAGGCGCAGCAGCTTGCCTTCGTTCTGCACCAGCCGCTTGTTGATGTCGTAGAGCTGCTCGACCAGCGCCTCGATGCGCGCCGTGTTGAGCGACAGCGACTTCACCGCCTTGATCAGCTGGTCCTTCAGCTCCTTCAGGCGGCGGTCCTGGCTTGGCGACAGCGTGCCGGTCGCGGCCAGACGGTTCTCGACCTGCTGGTCCTGCAGCTTGCGCAGCTTCTTGTAGGTGTCGGCGATGACGTCGAGCGTCTCCATCACCTGCGGGCGCAGCTCCGCTTCCATCGCCGCCAGCGACAGGCTCGCCTCGTCCTCGTCTTCCTCGTCGTCATCGACCAGGCCGCGCGTGTCGGCGCCGACATTGGTGATGTCGTCTTCCTCGTCGCGTCCACGCCTCGGCTTGTCCTCGGCCTTGGGCGCCTCCTCGATGCGCTCGACCACCGGCGCCTGCTTGGCTTCGGGGCCGGCATAGGTGGCTTCGAGGTCGATGATCTCGCGCAGCAGGATCTTGGATTCGTTGAGCTCGTCACGCCAGATGATGATGGCCTGGAAGGTCAGCGGGCTTTCGCAGAGGCCCGCGATCATCGTCTCGCGGCCGGCCTCGATGCGCTTGGCGATCGCGATTTCGCCCTCGCGCGACAGGAGCTCGACCGAGCCCATCTCGCGCAGATACATGCGCACCGGGTCATCGGTGCGGTCGGTCGGCTCTTTCTTGGTGGTCGTGGCGGCGACGGCGGTGCCGGTCTGCTCGGCCAGTTCGTTGGCGTCTTCCTCGGCGTCGGCATTGCTGTCGGCGGCCTCGGGCTCCTCGCTCTGATCGTCGTCCTCGACCACGTTGATGCCCATGTCGGACAGCATCGCATTGATGTCTTCGATGCGATCCGGATCGGTCTCTTCCGACGGCAGCACCGCGTTCAGTTCGTCGAGAGTCACATAGCCGCGCTTCTTGGCGGCCTTGATCATCTTCTTGACAGCATCATCGGAAAGGTCGAGCAGAGGCCCATCGGTGGCGCCTTCACGTTCGGTCTCGACCTCTTCCTTTTCCTTTGTCGCCATAGTCTTTATCTTCTCCTAGCGGCCGAGCATCGAAGCCGCGTAGCTGCCGCACCGGTCAAACTACATGCGCTGGTGGCGCTTAACCGGGCCGGTAACCGAATCAACTCTTTTGTTTGTTCATATCGTGCCCCCAAAACCGGTTTTCACTTTTGGGCGATATGCATTAAGTCCAGATTAACCCTGATATCTGTGGCAGGCTGACAGCCTGTCCAGTGATCAGCACCTCGCGTCAGTGCATTTCCATCGACGCCGGCGCGGGTTAAGGTTTCGAATCGTCCTGATTCCGTCATTCTGCCAGAAGGTCAAGCGCCTCTCGCATGATTCGCATCAAAAAAGCGAATCAATTACCCGACTTAGAGGCGTCGATTCGACGCGCAGCACGTACAACATTCATTCTTGCGCAGGTTTCGACCTAGACGCGCCCACCCCTGCCCGAGGATACACCGAAGCCTTCGATCAGCGCTTCCGTTGCTTGTACATCACGGAATTGCGCCTGAATCTCGATGAGGTGCCGGTAGTTTTCGTCAGTGGGATCGCTGGCGAGCGCTGCTTCCGCCTGTTTCAGCTCCTTATGTAAGGTGCGCGCGCTGCGCTGCAAGTGCAGCGCCTGGTTGAAGGCGTCGCGGGCATCGTCAAGCGCTGCGGTTTCCAGCGCGGGCCATTGCCTGGCCCGTTGGATGAGCGCCACGGCGCGCCCCCAGATATCGCTGCAGCCGGCACGTTCGATGGTGGCGATCACCGCGCTACGGTCATTGGCCATGTCGTGCGCCATCGCATCGAGGATGGCGGCGTGCAGCCGCTGCAGATCGGTGTTGGCGAGATCGAGGAACTCGACATGGGCGAAGTTCTCGTCGATCAGCGCCGGATGGTTGACGAGGGCTACGATGATCGTCGCCTCGCGCACCGACATCATCTCGCCACCGCGTTTGACCATGGCGGAGCGGCCGAGGCTTTCGGTGATCGCGGCGCGCGCGCCTGCCCCGCTGCCTTTGGCGAACTGTCCGCCGGGTGCGGGCGTTTTGCCCTGCCCCGGTTTCCAGTCCTGGCGACCTTGCCGCACTTCGCGCTGGGCGCTGAAGAAGGTCAGCTCCCGCTCGCGCATCCACTGCTGGTAGTGGTAGCGCTGGCTCTCATCGCGGATGCGGCTGGTCAGTTCGCGCAGCGTCTTTGTCAGCCCCGCCCGCCGCTCCGGCGTGTCGAAGACGCCACCGGATGTCTCACGCATCCACAACAAATCAGCGAGAGGCCGCGCTTCCGCCAGCACGGCACGAAACGCGTCCGGCCCTTCTGCCTTGACCAGATCGTCGGGATCCTTGCCCTCCGGCAACAGCGCAAAGCGCACCGACCGCCCGGCCTGCACCGACGGCAGCGCGAGATCCGCGGCCCGCCACGCCGCCTTCAGCCCGGCCTGGTCGCCGTCGAAGCACAGCATCGGCTCAGGCGCCATGCGCCACAGAAGTTCGAGCTGGTTTTCGGTGAGCGCGGTGCCGAGCGGCGCCACGGCATTCTCGAAGCCGGCCTGCGCCAGCGCAATCACGTCCATATAACCTTCGACGGCAATCACCGTGCCGCCTTTCGCCAGCGCTTTGCGGGCGCGGGCGAAATTGTAGAGCACGTTGCCCTTGTGGAAGAGCTCCGTGTCGGGCGAATTCATGTATTTGGCCAGCGCATCGGGCGCCAGTGCGCGGCCGCCAAAGGCGATGATCTTGCCGCGCGAATCCGGGATCGGGAACATGATGCGATCGCGGAACCAGTCATAGGAGACCGGGATGTCGTCGCCATGACGCACCAGCCCGCAGGCCTCGATGTCGGCCTTGGGCACACCCTTGGCGGCAAGATGTTCCTTCAGCGCATTGCGGCTGTCGGGCGCAAAGCCCAGCCGGAACGATTGCTGCGTCGCCGGCGTCAGCCCGCGATCCCTGAGATAGGCGCGGGCTTTTGCACCCTCCGGTCCTTGCAGCCGCTCCTGGAAGAAGGCAGTCGCCATCTCCATGACGTCGGTCAGACTGGCGCGTTCCTTCTCACGCTGTTCTTCCCGCTCGTCGCGCACCGGCATCGGCACGCCGGCCATGTCGGCGATCTTCTCGACCGCTTCGGGAAAGCTTAATCCGTCGAGCTCGGTCAGGAACTTGAAATGATCGCCCGACACCGAACAGCCGAAACAGTGATAGCGGCCCTTCTTGTCCTCGCAGTGGAAGGAGGGGCTCTTTTCGCCATGGAACGGACAACAGGCCCAATAGTCGCCGCGCGAGGCGTTGGTCTTCTTCCTGTCCCATGCGACGCGCTGGCCGATGACCGATGAAATCGGCACACGGTCGCGTATCTCATCGAGAAAGGCGGGCGGAAAGCGCATTGGGGAACTCGTTTGTCCCTCATATAATCATGCTCGCGGAATCCGACGACCCTTATTGCGGACCATACCCGGTTTCCACAGCCAAAAAGCCCGGTTCTACAGCCAAAAGAAAGGCGGCCCTTTCGGGCCGCCTCCTTTCAAGTCTCTGCATTGCGCCGGCGAGGCCGGGCTTAATGCGCGGCAATGGCGCCGAAGATGATGCCGGACAGGACGCTGACCAGCACATAGTCGTTGCCGACGCGGATCCATTCCTGGCCGCGGCCGGGGCGATGCAGGCCGTAGCGGCCATAATCGCGGATCGGCTGGTGCCGCTTCCAGCTGGAATATTTCTGGCCATTGCGCCAATGGCTGCGCTTGACGACCACCGTCTTCTTCACGACGCGCTTCCTGACATCGACATGCTTGCCGGGCCTCTGCCAGTCGACCCGCGTGTAATTCGACTGCGGTGCGACCGGTGCGTTCACCGGTGCGGCCTGGCCGGTAAGCGAAGTGGCGGCCAGCATCGAGAAAGCGAGGGCGGAAAGAACAACACGTTTCATAGCGGGGCTCCTTGGTTGTCGATGCCTAGGGAATAGCGCCCGAAGGATGAACCGAAACTGAACACTAGCATTACATTTACGCAATGAAATCCGGCGCTTATCCTGGATATTTGAACATCATCGCAAAGGCGATTGCCGGGAGTCCGGCAAACCGGGACGATCCGCTGCCATCACCAGGGATCCGCCATGCAACCATTTGCGCATCCGTCCATTTTCCGACACGCCCTGTCGCGCCGCGACGGCTCTTGAAATCGACAAGATTTTATTACCCGGCTAAAATATTCCGGATATTGTTCAAGACTGTCATGACCATGATTCGCAGCCCCGTTTTCATCCCTGCACTGCGCGCCCTCCGCGTCGCGGTAGCTGTCTGCGTGCGGGTTTCGAAATGAGCGGCTCCGTCGTTCTGCTGCATCTGGCGGGCTCGGTGGCGCTGATGCTGTTTGCCACCCGCATGGTCAAGACAGGCGTCGAGCGCGCCTATGGCGACGTGCTGCGTCACCGGCTGCGCTCCACCATGCGCAATCCGATCATGGCGGTGCTGGCCGGCTGCGGCCTGTCCATCGCGCTGCAGAGCTCGACCGCCGTCACGCTTCTCGTCGGCTCCTTCGCCGGCGCCGGCATCGTCTCGGGCATGTCGGGCCAATTGGCTGTGCGCGGCGCCGAGATCGGCTCGGCGCTGGTGGTCAAGCTCTTGACCTTCGATCTGACGCTGCTGGTGCCGATCTGCCTCGTCGCCGGCACGGTCATGTTCATGGCCACCGAGCGGCGCGACTGGCGCCAGTTCGGCCGCATCCTGGTCGGCATCGGCCTTTTGGTACTGTCGCTGGAGATGATCGGCCAGGCCTCGGAGCCGCTGCGCCAGAGCACGCTGATGCCGCTCATCATCGAATATTTCTCCAGCGACTACGTCACCGCCTATCTGCTCGCCGCGCTCGTTACCTGGCTCTTCCACTCCTCAATCGCCGCCGTGCTTTTGATGGTCACGCTGGCCGGGCGCGGCTTCATCCCGCCCGAACTCGGCATCGTGCTGGTGCTCGGCGTCAATCTCGGCTCGTCGATCATCGCGCCGCTGCTCACCCGAAGTGCCGAACCTGGCGTGCGCGTCGTGCCGATCGGCAATCTGTTGATGCGCGGCATGGGCTCGCTGGTGATGCTGAACCTGTTCATGACGCTGAAGCCACCGGTCGCCTTCCTCGGCGCCACCGTGCCCGACCAGATCGTCAACGCCCACATACTGTTCAATGTGCTGATCCTGCTCGCCGGCCTGCCGCTTGCCAGCCTGATCTATCGTGCTTCCGAGAAGATCGTCGCAATGGGCACCAAGCCGGCGCCGGCTACAGAGCTCGATGTGGTCGAACTCTCCGCCCTCAACGACGGCGCGCTCGACGTTCCGAGCCAGGCGCTGGCCAACGCCACCCGCGAGGTGGTCCGCGTCTGCGAGACGGTCGAGATCATGCTCAAGCGTATCATCGAGCTGTATGAAAGCGCCGACGGCGACAAGATCAAGGCGCTGGCCGCCCTTGACGACCGCGTCGACAGGAAGCACGCGGCGATCAAGCTCTATCTGGCCAAATTGACCAGGAACTCGCTCACAGAGGACGAGGCGCTGCGCTGCCAGGAGCTGATAGGCGCCTGCGTCAAGCTTGAGCAGGTCGGCGACATCATCGTGCGCAACATGCTGGTGCATGTGAAGAAGAAGTTCGAGCGCGGGCTGGAGTTCACGCCCGAGGGCTGGAGCGAGCTGCTCGCCTTTCACACCTCGGTGCTGGCCAATGCCAGGCTTGCCTTCAACGTGCTGGTGTCGCGCGACCCTGAGACTGCCCGCCAGCTGGTGCTGGAAAAGGACCGGCTGCGCGACCGCGAAAAGGAAACCAGCGCCAGCCATTTCGTGCGCCTGCGCGACGGCACCGCCAAGAGCGTCGAGACCAGCTCCATCCACCTCGACACCATCCGCGACCTGAAGCAGATCAACTCGCTGCTGGCGTCGATGGCCTACCCGGTGCTGGAAGAGCGCGGCCTGCTCGGCGGCTCCAGGTTGAAGGCGAGCTGATCAAGAAAACCTAAACCGGCCGCAAAAATTTCTGCATTGCCGGCAAGCGCCATCCATGATTTGAGGCCAACTCGTTCAAGGATCGCTTCCGCGCCATGCTTCCGCTCATTGCCCTGTTCATCGCCGCCTTCGCTTTCGGCACCACCGAATTCGTCATTGCCGGCGTGCTGCCGCAAGTGGCCGACGGCCTTGGCGTTTCGATCCCGACCTCCGGCTATCTCGTCTCAGGCTATGCCGGCGGCATCGCGGTTGGCGGGCCATTGCTGGCGCTCGCCACCAAGGGCATTCCCCGCAAGACGCTGCTGCTTTGCCTGACCGTCGCCTTCACCATCGGCCAGGCCGCTTGCGCGCTGGCGCCCGATTTTGCCTCGATGCTGCTCTTGCGCATTGCGGTCGCCGTCGCACACGGCGCCTATTTCGGCGTCGCCATGGTGGTGGCTGTCGGCCTCGTGCCCGAGGACAAGCGCGGCATGGCCGTGGCTGTGATCCTCTCCGGCCTCACCGTATCCAATGTCATCGGCGTGCCGGCCGGCACCGCAATCGGCAATCTCTGGGGCTGGCGCGCCACCTTCTGGGTGATGTGCGCGCTGGGCGTGGTGGCGTTTGCCGCCATGGCTGCGCTTTTGCCGCGCACGACAGGCGCATCAAGGCCATCCGCCAGTCTTGGCAGCGAGGTTCGCGTGCTGGCGCGCCAGCAAGTCTGGACCTCGCTGATCCTGATGCTGATGTTGATGATCGGCCAGTTCGGCCTGTTCACCTACATCACCCCGACCCTGCTTGAGGTGACCCATCTTGACGAGAGCCTGATCCCCTGGGTGCTGCTGCTCAACGGCGTCGGCGCCACCGTCGGCGTTTTTCTCGGCGGCAAGCTTTCCGACTGGAAGCTGATGCCGTCGCTGATCACCATGCTTGCGCTGCAGGCGGTGATGTTGGGCGTGATCTATGCCGTCAGCCCCTATCCCGTGCCGATGGTCATCGCCATCGTTATCTGGGGTGGCCTCAACTTCGCCATAGGCACGCCGATCCAGACCCGCATCCTGGCCTGGACGGCGGACGCCTCCAACCTCGCCTCCTCGCTCATCCCCTCCGGCTTCAATGTCGGCATCGCGCTCGCCGCGTCGCTGGGCGCTGCCATGCTCAATGCCGGCTACGGCTATCGCAGCCTGCCGGTTGTGGGCGCTGCCGCCATGCTGGTGGCGGTGGTGGTGGCACTTGCCTCCTACATCTGGGAGGGGCGCAGCCGGGCAGCGCCGCCGCTGCCGGCACCGGCCGAATAGCGTCGGACTACAAATCGATCCGGAACAACAAACTCTCGGCGCCGCCATACGCGGCGTCCTTGATGAACGGACCGACCACACGGCCGCCATTGGCCAGCACCACCTTCTGCGAGGCCGGATTGTCGAGGTCAGTGGTGAGCTCGACATATGGCAAACCAACAGCCCTCGCCTCGTCCAGCATCAGCCGCAGCGCCTCGGTCGCATAGCCTCGTCCGCGCTTCCACGGCGCCACGGCATAGCCGATATGGCCGAGCACATGCGACGGCAGTGCGGCCGTACCGGGCTGCCAGCGAAAGCCGATCGAGCCGGCGGCCTCGCCGTCCCAGATCCAGCGCCGGAAGCCGGGCAGCCGCGGCACTGTCGTGCCATTAGGCAAGGTAATCGGGCCTCCTTTGGCCTCGGGATCGTCGAGGCTGGCAAGGAACGCCGCGGGATCCTCGTCGATCGCCGCAAGTTGCTCGCGCGTCGCTTCCATCAGCCGGACATTGTCCGGCGACCAGCCACGCTCGAGCGCCGCCTTGTAGGAGGGCAGATGTTCGAGCGTGGGTTTGATGATTTCGATCATGGTGGGTCTCGACCGGGCAGAGGCCACTTAGCCCCGAAATTGCGGTGCCGCCTTGAACCGGATTTCGCCGTTGTTCAGGAAACATGCCTTGTCGAACAGCGCGAGATCCAGCGGGTTTGGCAAACGGACATCGGCAAGGTCTGGAAATGGCTTCTTCGACGGATCATAGGATCGATCGATCTGCGAGATAAAGACCATGATCAGCCCCGCGTCGCGCGCAAAAGATTTGAGGTTGCGAACCTGAACCATCAGCTCCGAATTTTCCCGCCTCTGATCAAGCAGTTGCAGATAATCGATGACCACCAGCGTGCCGCGCGGCGCCGATCCCAGCCTGCCGATGATGTAGTCGGCGCTGATGGCGTCGGAACTGTCGAATTCGAACCGGCCATCGAACTGCGCAGGCTCTACCCCGATAGCGTGGAACCGGCCCAGGACATCCGCCAGCGTATATTCCAGCGTGAAGAAAACAGCTCTGTTGCCGGCCTTCATGGCTTCGACCGCGAGTTTGATACTCGTCAGGGTCTTGCCCTGGCCCGGCCGCGCACCGATCAGAACCAGGTCACCGGGTGCCATCCGCGCAAACATCTTTCTAGCAGGCGGCGCTGCGGCTGCTTTGCTCGCAAGCAAGCTCCAGCTGTCAAAACCTTCCTTGATCGCAATACGGTCGAGCGCTTCGTGAAGTGGAATATCGTCTTTACGCGACAAGAGTTTGGCTTCACGCTTGAGATGGTAGACAGGCGCTGACAGCCTCATCGAAAACCTCCTATTGCGAGCAGTCTTCGCAACCCCTCCTTATGCATGGTGCTCGAACAGTCGGTTCGGTGATCGTATGGCCCCGCATGAACAATGCTTCCCGCTGGAGGGAGGAGGCGTGGGCGCGCCGGAATCAGATGATAGAGCAATCTCTGCTTAACGAAAATCGTGTGTGCGGCGCCTTTCGAGAGGGACTGTTTGCGGATCACCGCCACGTTCTGTAAGTAAACATTGTGGTCTTTACCGAGGGCGAGTTACATGGCCAAGATACGTGGCATCGACGATCTTACCTGGCAGCAGCTCCTAGACGAGATCAATCGTGGCGGAAAGTTCGTCTGTTTCCAATATTGCTTCTCGATCATCGTGCTGACCTTCCGTCGCTCGACCGACGTCTACTTCATCCGAGCCGGGGAGAACGCCTCCCGTCATCATCTGCCCTATACGCTTTTGTCCCTGGTCGCAGGATGGTGGGGTGTCCCGTGGGGTGTGATCTACACGCCGGCCGTATTGGCCACCAATCTCTCCGGTGGCAAGGATGTCACCGCCTCGATCCTGCGCCAGATTGCGCCAACGGCCTGATCGGCATCGAGTGCCCGAAGCCAAGTCGCTACTGCAGCAGGCCCTTGACGATGCCGCTGGCCTTGCCGAAATCCATCTGGCCGGCATATTTCGCCTTCAGCGCGGCAATCACCTTGCCCATGTCCTTCTGGCTCGCCGCACCAGTCGCTGCGATCGCTTCGCGCGCGGCCGCGGTGACGGCGGCGTCGTCCAACTGCGTCGGCAGGAAGCCGCGGATGATCTCCATCTCGCCACGCTCCTGCGCGGCCAGATCCGGGCGCTTGCCGTCCTCGAACGCCTTGGCCGATTCCTCGCGCTGCTTCACCATCTTGGCCAGGATCTGCAGGATCTCCTCGTCGCTGGCGGGGTCCTTGGCCGAGCCGCGATTGGCGATGTCGCGGTCGTGGATGGCGGCCTGGATCAGCCTGAGCGTCGGCAGGCGGTGCTTGTCCTGCGCCTTCATCGCGCTTTTCAGGGATTCGGCGATTTTTGCGCGCATGATGCTTTCTCCTTCGAACGGCGCGGACAATAACCGCGGCCCATCCGCAAAGCAAACGCGCCAAAGCCCTGATATCGTTCGACGAAACAAATGCTCGCCGTTTTTGGCACGGGCATCATTGACCGCTCTGGCGCCTTCCCCTATGTACTCGGCCTTGCACAAGACAAAGAATTGATGCGCGCAGGCTCGAGAGATCGGCCGCGCCGTTTGCTGCGCAGATGGCCCGCCATCGAAGCGCGCAGCGTGACAGGAGCGTCGCCATGGCCGAGATGACCCCCGAACTGACCCCGCCTTGGGCAACCGAAAAGCCGACCGCCGTCCTGGTGCTGGCCGACGGCACCGTCATCGAGGGTCGCGGCCTCGGCGCCACCGGTTCCGCCGTTGCCGAAGTCTGCTTCAACACCGCGCTCACCGGCTACCAGGAAATTCTCACCGACCCGTCCTATGCCGGCCAGATCGTCACCTTCACCTTCCCGCATATCGGCAACATCGGCACCAATGACGAGGACATCGAGGACTTGAACCCGGTCGCCCGTGCCGGCGCCGTCGGCGCGGTGTTCAAGGCCGATGTCACCAACCCGTCCAACTACCGCGCCGGCACCGGGCTGGACCAGTGGCTGAAGAAGCGCGGCATCGTCGCGCTGTCGGGCATCGACACCCGGGCGCTGACCGCGCTGATCCGCGAAAAGGGCATGCCCAATGCCGTCATTGCGCACGTGCCCGACGGCATCTTCGACATCGACGATTTGAAGCGGCGCGCCGCCGCCTGGTCGGGCCTGATCGGGCTTGACCTCGCCAAGGAAGTCACCTCCGGCCAGTCCTCGGTCTGGCGTGAAACGCCCTGGGTGTGGAACGAAGGCTTTGGCGAACAGGCCGAGCCGTCGATGCACGTCGTCGCCATCGACTACGGCGTCAAGCGTAACATCCTTCGCCTGCTTTCCGGCCTCGGCGCCAAGGTCACCGTGGTTCCGGCCGGCACCGGCTCGGAAGAGATCCTGGCCATGCAGCCGGACGGTATCTTCCTCTCCAACGGCCCCGGCGACCCGGAAGCCACCGGCGACTACGCCGTGCCGGTCATCCAGAACCTGCTGAAGACCGACATCCCGGTGTTCGGCATCTGCCTCGGCCACCAGATGCTGGCCCTGGCGCTCGGCGGCAAGACCGCCAAGATGCACCAGGGTCATCACGGCGCCAACCACCCGGTCAAGGATCATACCACCGGCAAGGTCGAGATCGTCTCGATGAACCACGGCTTTGCCGTCGATGCCGACTCCTTGCCCGAGGGCGTCGAGGAAACCCATGTCTCGCTGTTCGACGGCTCCAACTGCGGCATCGCGCTGACCGGACGTCCGGTGTTCTCGGTCCAGCACCACCCCGAGGCTTCGCCCGGCCCGCAGGATTCGCACTATCTGTTCCGCCGCTTCGTCAACCTGATCCGCGAAAAGCGCGGCGAGGAACTGCTGGCCGAACGGGTTTGATTTTACAGGTCTTCGCCTAGCCGTTGCCCAGATCGTGATGCTCCGAATAGCCGGAGTTACAAACGCGGCGCGATTGCCCTTGTCTTGGGTCAATGGAATAAACCGGTCAACCGGTCTGTTTGTGACGGCGCGAAGCGACGAAGGCTTCGAGAGCGCCGACGGCATCCCCTGAGCCCAAGCCCTCCTCATCGCTTCGCTTGCGCGCCGCATTAACGGACGAAGCACACACCTATGGCGGGTTCGAAGTTCGCGCCTGGGTAACCTTACGCCACCGGCCGGCCTTCGCTGGCCTCCAGTATGGCGAACCATTGCTGGCGGTCGAGGCTGATCTCCAGCGCCTTGACCATGGCGGCCAGCCGCTCGGGCTTCATCGTGCCCAGCACCGGCGCCAGCCGCGCCGGATGACGCAGCAGCCAGGCGATGGCGACGGCGGCGAGGTCGCCGGCGCCGATCTCGGCAGCCACCGCCGCGATTGCCGCCCTGACCCGCGCCTCGCGCCCTTCCTTGCCGGTGAACAGCAAGCCGCCGCCGAGCGGTGACCAGACCATCGGCGCATAACCATGCCTATGCGCGTGATCGAGGCTGCCATCGGTCAGCGCATTGGTTTTCAGCACCGACATCTCGATCTGGTTGGTGGCCAAGGCAAACGGCAGCCGTGAAGCCAGAAGGTCGAACTGCGACGGCGTGAAGTTGGAGACCCCGACCGCCCTCACCTTGCCTGACTTGACCAGCCCGGCAAGGGCCGCCGCCGTCTCGTCGGCATCCATCAGCGGATCCGGCCGGTGCAGCAGCAACAGGTCGAGATAGTCAGTGCCGAGATTGGCGAGCGAACGGTCGACCGAGGCCGCAATATGGGCCGCACTGGTGTCGTAATGCTTCAGCCGGTTCTGAGGCCGGTTGGCCGATGCCAGAATGATGTCGCATTTCGAGATCAGCTCGATGCTGTCGCGCTTGCCCTTCCAGCGTGACAAGCCGGCGCCAAAGGCAGCTTCCACCTGGTAATGCCCGTAAATATCGGCATGGTCGAAGCTGGTCAGGCCGAGATCGACCGCAGTGCCGATCAGCCGCGCGACCTGATCGGCGTCCGGGCGCGCGGCGCTGTCGAGCAGGCGCCAGGCGCCGAACACCAGCCGCGACAGCGACAAACCGTCCTTGGTCAGCTTTATGCGGCTGTCATGGCTCATATCTGGGCTCCATCTTCCGCAGCGCCGGTGGCAACGCTTTTCACCGCCGTCGGCCTCGCAACTTTCGTTACAAAGACAATGACGGCAAGCGTCAGGAAGCACGCGCCAACCAGATAGGGCGCGCCGCCGAACACCACGGGCGCATTCGGCCCGGTGAACCAGGAAAAGATCGCGGTGTACAGCAGCGGCGTGATGATCGAGGTGATCGAGAAGATCGACGTCATCGCACCCTGCAATTCGCCTTGCGCCGATGGCGGCACCTTGGCGGCGGCAAGGCTTCTCAGCGGCGGATCGGCCAGTGCTTCGAGGCAGCCGACGACGATCACCGCATAGATCATCCAGCCTTGCGAGGCGAAGGCGTAGCCGAAGGCGCTGGCCGCAGTAAATGTCAGGCCGATCACCGCCGTCCTCCATTCGCCAAGCTTGGGGATCACGCGCGGCAGCACCGTCGCCATGACGATCGCCCCACACAGGCCGAAGGCGCCGAGCGAGAAGCCGATCTGCTGCTCGCTCCAACCATAACGATAATTGGACACGAACGACCACACCGCAGGATACATCATGTGGCCGAGCGTCATCAGGAAGAAGGCGAGCCCGATCCAGCCGATGCCCTGATATTGGCGCATCTGCAGCAGCGTGCCGACCGGGTTGGCGCGTTTCCACTCGAAGCGGCGGCGGTGCTTTTCATCGAGCGTTTCAGGCAGGAAGAACATGGCGATGAGGAAGTTCACGAAGGCAAGCCCGGCGGCAAAGTAAAACGGCACTCGCGGCCCGAACGTGCCGAGCAGCCCGCCCAGCACCGGCCCAATGACGAAGCCGACGCCGAAGGCGATGCCGAGCAGACCGAAATTCTTCGCCCGGTTGTCGTCGTTCGAGATGTCGGCAATGAAGGCCGACGTCGTCGAATAGCTGGCGCCCGAAACGCCGGCCAGCACGCGGCCGATGAACAGCATCGGATAGGACCAGGCGATGGCGCAGATCAGATTGTCGATCGAGAATGTAAGCACCGAGGCAAGCAGGATCGGCCGCCGCCCGAAGCGGTCGCTCAATCCACCCATGATTGGCGCGAAGAAGAACTGCATCGCCGCATAGACGAAGAACAGCCAGCCGCCTTCGATCGCCGCTTCGCTGATGCCGACGCCGGAAAGCTCCCTGAGAAAGGCCGGCAACACCGGCATGATCATGCCGAAGCCGATAATGTCGAGCAGCAGCGTGGTGAAGACGAGCGCAAGGCCCCGCCTGGCGGTTTTGGGGTCGATCATGATGGCGTCTGCTCCCTGAGACCGCCCTTGGGCGGGCGCCCGTTATAGGCGAGGCGCCACTTTGGAACAATAGGAGAACGCCTCAGGCGTTCTCCTCCTGACATCTGTTGCCGGTGGTGAATCGGCCCGCCGACGGATGCGCTTTGGACCGCGGTCGGCTGGAACTTGCGAGCGCCTCAAACCGGACCGGTCAGCGTGTTGCAGTCCGACAGCTTGCCGCTCTTGTAGCCGCGCGCCAGCCAGGTCTGCCTTTGTTGCGACGTCCCGTGGTTGAAGCTTTCCGGAACGACATAGCCCTGCATCTTCTTCTGCAGCGTATCGTCGCCGATCTGCTTGGCGGCGTTGAGCGCCTCTTCGATGTCGCCCTGTTCCAGAATGCCCTTCTGCGCGGTGAAATGCGCCCAAACGCCGGCGAAGCAGTCGGCCTGCAGCTCGATGCGCACCGACATCTGGTTGGCTTCCGCCTCACCCATCGACTGCCGCATCTGGTTGAACTTGGGCAGGATGCCGGTGAGGTTCTGCACATGGTGACCGACTTCATGAGCGATCACATAGGCTTGGGCGAAATCCCCCGACGCGCCGAACTGCTGGTCGAGCTGCTGGAAGAAGGTGGTATCGAGGTAGACCTTGTGGTCGCCGGGACAATAGAACGGTCCGGCTGCCGTCGAGGCGGAGCCGCAGGCCGAGCGGATCTGGCCGCTGAACAGCACAAGCTTCGGGTCCTCGTATTTCAGGCCCTGCGACTGGAAGATGCCGGTCCAGGTCTCTTCGGTCTCGGCCAGCACGGTCGCCACGAACTGCTTCATCTCGTCGGAAGCAGGCGTGCCGGCGCCGTCGTCCTGGCCGCCGCTGTTGTCGGTAATCTGGCCACCACCACCCGGCAGCACGCCGCCGCCCTCGCCGGTGCCCAGGATCTGCGACGGATCGAAGCCGAAATACCATCCGGCCAGCACCACGAGGACAACCAGCAGGATGCTGCCGCCGCCGCCGGTGCGGCCGCCGATCGGGATGCGGAACTGGCCAGGGCTGCCGCCGCCGAAACCACCACCGCCGCCGCTGTCGCTGCGCTCGTCCTCGACATTGTCACTCTGACGGCGGCCCTTCCAGAGCATGGCAACTCCCCGTATGCAAATTTTCGGCTGGCCTGGCCGATTGTCGTGGCCCAGTCCGACCCAACAGACAATTATCGCAATGGTTGCGCCAAGTCACAGTATTTTTCGTGGCGGCGGCATCGCGTTCGCACTCTGGTCGAGGCGGCATGCGCGCTGTAGCATCCGGTTCGAACGGGGGTGTCGGGGACTTGCGGACGATCGGTCGATTTCTGCTGCTGGCCGTGGTGCTATGCCTCGGCCCGTCGCCGGCGCGCGCCGTGACGCTCGATTCCAGCGTCGCCGTGACCGACCCCGAGACATTGCAGGCGCTTGAGCGTGGCGGCCTGTCGATCAGCCGCCTGCTCGGCCCGGCGCTGGGTCTCACGCGCGAGGTCGACAATCGCGGCCTGTTTTCGGTGCGCGCGCTGACCCCTGTCCGCAACGCCGTAAAGCAGGAGATCGCCGACGAGCCTGCCAATAGCCCCGATCCTTACGTCGCGGCCATGGCCAAGTCGAAGGACACCAGCCAGAAATTCAACCCGAAATACATCGACGATGACGGCTCGACGCTCGACCTGACCGGGGTCGTCAACCGCATGGACCGCGGCTATCTCGGCCACACCGAATGCGGCGAGATCAGGCTGATCTACCGCTTCCACTATTCGGTGGCGGAGAAGCCCACGAAGGGAAAGACAGCGCAACGCATCTCGTCGCGGCTGCCGCTGACCATGAGTCTGGTCTTCAACGCCAGGCCCGGCGAGGCTCGCCCCCGCGCTTCGAGAGACCGTCCAAGCGCCACCGCCGTTTCCTGTGCCGAAATCGCCAAGCGCTGGCTCGCCGCCGGCCAGAAGAACCTTGCGCCCGAGCAACTGGCAGCCTGGCTGCGCTCCGACGAAGGGCCGCTCTCCAACGCCATGCTGAATTCGTCGCAGATCATGCGGCTTGAGCTGAACATGCAGGTTCTCCGGCTGTCGGCCTCGAGCCGCCGCGACTTCGGTGGCCACGCCGAATATCTCCTCAAGATTTTCAAATGGGACCCAACGACGTCCACCTTCCAGGAATCGAAGATGGAGAACCAGATCGACCGGAAAGTGGTTCTGGCCGACCGGCCGGCCTTCGCCAAATGGCTGCTCACCGACCGCAACATCTACGATCTCGACCGCGGCCGGCTGGTCATCGACGACAAATTCCTGGCGACCAGCGCCGTCTCGGTCGCACCCGGCGGCATGGCCAGATCGCAAAACAACATCGCCTATGGGCTGCTCGATGATGCTGACATCGACAGGGCGTTGCAGGAATATGTCGCCAGGGGCAACACGCTGCGCAGCGTGAAATCGGTGGCCGGGTTCAATCTGCGTCTCAACGAAATGACCTGCACCGGCTGCCACCAGACGCACGGCATTGCCGGCTTCCACTATACAGGCGCCGATCCGGCCAACGAGCCGCGCCGCAACGCCGTCTTCGTCCCCGGCTCGGCGGTGTTCTTCGCCGACCTGCCGCGCCGCCGCGCGATCGTCGAGGACTTCGCCACAGGCGGCCATCCGGATTTCTCACGCGGCTTCGCCGCCCGTCCGGACGCCAAACTCGCCGAAGCGCTGAAAGGCACCGATCTCTACAATGGCTGGGGGTCGATCTGCTACAGTGGCGAGGATACGAGCTTCAAGGACTGGAACTGCGGCGAAAGCCTGCGCTGCGCCGGCGTCCATGAAAGCGACATCCATCCGGGCTTCGGCACCTGCGTCAGCGAGGCGGCCACCGCAGTCGGCGACCCCGTCGAGTTCGGCGAGATCAAGATGTCGAGCTGGGGCAGCGACAAATATTGCCGCCTGTCGCCGGCCACCGCAAAAGCCTGCGCCATCGATCCGGCGCGCGACAAGAAACCGGTAATCAAGCTCGCCGGCTATGGCGCGGCGCGCCAACGCTATGACAACCCCGAGCAGAAGACCGGTGGCTTTCCCGGGGGCATGCTGCGCAAGGCAAGCTGCGACAAGCTTCCCGACGAGGCGACTTGCGGCCGCCTGGCCAAGACCGGTTTCAACGACTGCATCGCGTCGGGCAAGGACCACAAATTCTGCACCAAGGAATTCACCAAGACCGCCGGCCTGCGCGCCTGCGACAAGGCGCATCCCTGCCGAGAGGACTATATCTGCACCGCTGGCTACGACGATCTGGCCGCAGCCAAGCCTGGCAAGGGCTCCTGCATTCCGCCCTATTTCATCTTCCAGTTCCGCGTCGACGGCCATCCGAGCAGCTGGGCGCAGGACACGGAGGAATAAACCGTAGTCTCAACCGGTTCAGATCTTCTGCTTGGTGCCGGCGCTCCTGCCATCCGAGCTTTTGGAGCGTTCCTCGAAACGCGCGGCGCCCTTCTTCAGCGGCTGGCCGGCTTCGGCCTCGGTCTTGCGTTCGTCCTTTGCCGCTGCCTGCCTCAAACCCTCGGCCGCCTGCTTGCCCTTCGCGGTCGGTGCCTGTTCGACGCCCATGTTTTCCTCCTTGGCGCGCAGCAATCACGCGCATCGTCAGGAGCAACGAGCCTGACGTGCGGAGGTTCCAGTGGTGCGGCGCCGACGCGACTCAGCGCGGCGCTATCATCGCCTTGCGAAAGGCTTCCAGCGTCTCGGCGCTGACATGGTGCTCGATGCCCTCGGCATCGATGCGCGCCGTCTCGGCGCTGACGCCGAGCGAACGCAAAAACGCTTCTACCGTCTGGTGGCGGATGCGGCTCTCTTCCGCCACCTTGCGCCCGGCGTCGGTCAGGAACACACCGCGATAGGGTTTTCTGGAAACGAGCCCGTCGGCGCACAGCCTGGTCAGCATCTTGGCCACCGTCGGCTGGGCGACGCCGAGCCGCGCCGCGATATCCACCTGGCGCGCCTCGTTGCCGTCCTCGATCAGGTCGGCGATCAGCTCGACATAGTCCTCGACCAGCGCGCTGCGGCGCGCTTGGCGCTGCTGCCTGAAGCCTTCGGAATGGACATCGGCATCCGGAAGCGGCTCTTCGCGTCGAACCGGTTTACGCTTCAGTGCCAATACGTGTTCCCTCATACCTTTGGCAAGAATTGGCTTTCGACAAATCAATCGCCCTTTGCCATTCATAGCACGGGCTTAACTGTTCCAGCCGTTTATTTGCATTCCATAGCAGGCGCAACCGGCGTTTGCGATCACCCCCTTTCTGGGCCCTTGGCTGCCTCATGAGAAGCACATACAATGAAATATAGCCTATTGCATAATGTTGAGCCCTGGCATAGATAGGATGACATCAACCGATCCACCCAGTGGAAAGCCCTCCATGTCCGAAGCTGACGCTACCTTGGGATCATCCTGGCGATTTGACAGGCCGGAGGACAATCCTCCCAGCCTGCGCGAGGTGAACTCCACGATCGCGGTGCCACAGTCCGGCGTCTGGTTCCGTCGCCTGTTCGCCTTCATGGGACCGGGCTACATGGTCTCGGTCGGCTATATGGATCCGGGCAACTGGGCCACCGACCTCGCCGGCGGCGCCCAGTTCGGCTACACGCTATTGTTCATCATCATGCTGTCCAACCTGATGGCGATCCTGCTGCAGGCGCTTGCCGCCCGGCTTGGCATCGCCACCGGCCGCGACCTCGCCCAGGCCTGCCGCGCCTATTATCCGCGTCCCGTCAGTTTCGTGCTGTGGATCGCCTGCGAACTCGCCATCATCGCCTGCGACCTCGCCGAGGTGATCGGCACGGCGATCGCGCTGCAGCTTCTGTTCGGCATTCCGCTGATCGGCGGCGCGTTGCTGACGGCGCTCGACGCCTTCATCGTGCTGCTCTTGATGAACAAGGGTTTCCGCTATCTCGAAGCCTTCGTCATCGCGCTTCTGATCATCATCTTCGGCTGTTTCGCCATCCAGATCTTTGCCGCTGCCCCTCCGGTCGGCTCGATCCTGCATTCGATGTTCGTGCCGTCGACGGAGATCGTCACCAATCCGGCGATGCTCTACATCGCCATCGGCATCATCGGCGCCACGGTGATGCCGCACAATCTCTACCTGCACTCCTCGATCGTACAGACACGCGCCTATGAACGGACCGAAAAAGGCAAGCGCGACGCCATTAAATGGGCGACGACGGACTCGACCATCGCGCTCGTCCTGGCGCTGTTCGTCAACGCCTCGATCCTGATCGTCTCGGCGGTGGCCTTCCATGGCACCGGCCATCAGGATGTCGCCGAGATCGGCCAGGCCTTCGAGCTCTTGTCACCGCTGCTTGGCCTCGGCATCGCCTCGATCCTGTTTGCGGTGGCGCTGCTGGCCTCCGGCCTCAACTCGACGGTTACGGCAACGCTTGCCGGCCAGATCGTCATGGAAGGCTTTTTGCGCCTGCGCATTCCGCAATGGGCGCGCCGCCTGCTGACGCGCGGCATCGCCATCGTCCCGGTGGTGGTCGTGACCGCGCTCTATGGTGAAAAGGGCACCGGCCAGTTGCTGGTCTTCAGCCAGGTGGTGCTGTCGATGCAGCTGCCCTTCGCGGTCATCCCGCTGGTGCAGTTCGTCTCCGACAAGAAGAAGATGGGCAACCTTGCCATTCCCCGCGGCGTGGCGGTCCTCGCCTGGGTCGTCGCGGCGGTCATCCTGGTGCTCAACTTCAAGCTGCTCTACGACACCGTCTTCGGCGTCGGCTGATTCTCATTCCCGACCGCGACAAACCGGCGGCTTGCGCTATCTTGCTCGCCATCATGACAAGTGTCGAAGACGCCAGGAAATTTTACGCGCAGCTGATGGCGGCCAATGCCGGCTCGGCCGATCCGCGCCTCGAAGAGGCGTTCGCCACCGTTCCGCGCGAGGCCTTTCTCGGGGCCGGACCCTGGGCGGTAGTCGCCGGCAGGGCGCTCACCACCGGCAACGGCAAGATCATGACGCCGAGCGCCGATCCTGTTCACATCTATCAGGACGTGCTGGTGGCGCTCGATGCCGACAAGGGCATCAACAATGGCGAACCCTCCCTGCACGCGATGTGGATAGGCAGGATCGCCCCCAGACCGGACGAGGCCGTCACCCATATCGGCGCTGGCACCGGCTACTACACCGCCTTGCTGGCCCGGCTGGTTGCGCCCGGCCCGGTGACCGCCTTCGAACTGGAGGCCGATCTTGCTGCCAGAGCGACAAAGAATCTCGAGACCTACGGCAATGTAAGCGTCATCCACGGCGATGCCGTCACCGGCGATCTGCCGCCGTCCGACATCATCTATGTCAATGCCGGTGTCGTCGCACCGCCGGCTGCCTGGCTGCGGGCGCTGAAAGCGGGCGGCCGCATGATCTTTCCCTGGCGCCCGTCCCAGGGCGTCGGCCTGGCCGTAATGGTGACCCGCACCAAACAAGGTTTTGCCTGCGACCCCTTCATGCGCTCGTGGTTCATCCCCTGCGTCGGCGCCTCGGTCGCCGGTTCGGCGGCCAAAATCCCCGACCTCCAGAAGGCCGCGCGCAGCCGTTCGATCTGGCTGACATCAGACAGGGCGCCGGACCGGACCGCCACCGCCATCATCGGCGATGTCTGGTTTTCGTCGCAGGCGCTTGGCGGCGGGCGACGGCGGTAGGTACTCTTGTCGGCCGCAGCGTTTTTTTGCCAACGCCTGTCGGGCGGCCGCCGGCCTGTCCGTCCTTAGATCGAAATCCGGCCCTGACGGCGCGGATCCTGGAAAAGGAAAATCCAATGCGAAAGATCATCGCCGCTACCTTCGTCAGCCTCGACGGCGTCATGCAGGCGCCGGGCGGCCCGGAAGAAGACCCGGTTGGCGGCTTCGAGTTCGGCGGCTGGACGTTCCACTACTTCGACGAGGTGGCGGGGGTGGCAATGGAGGAATTGTTCTCCAAACCCTTCGCCCTGCTGCTCGGCCGCAGAACCTACGACATCTTCGCCGCTTACTGGCCGTATCAGAAAGATGCCATCGGAGATGCCTTCAACCCTGCGACTAAATATGTGGCGACGCATCGGCCGGATTCGCTCACCTGGGAAAATACGCAATGGCTTGGGGAAGATACCGTCGCGGCGTTGCGCCGCCTCAAGAAGGAAGATGGGCCTGACCTGCTCATCCAGGGTTCGAGCGAGCTGATCCAGACTTTGCTCGCCAACGGGCTGATCGACGAGATCCGGTTGATGATCTTCCCGCTGCTGCTGGGCAAGGGCAAGCGGCTGTTCGATGGTGGTGCGATGCCCGCCGCTTTCAAGCTGGTCAAGTCGCAGGCCAGTACCACAGGCGTCATCATGGCGACCTACGAACGCGGGGGTGAGGTCAAGGTCGGGTCGTTCGCTACGCAGAAGCCGTCAGAGGCCGAGCTCGAGCGGCGTAAGAACTGGAAGTAACAGGGACAGGCTTGGCACCTTTCCTCTCCCCCGATCGACGGGGGAGAGCAAATGCAAGTTCTGTCAAGCCGCCACAGCCCGCCGTGCCAACCCACCCCGGATATACCGCGCGAACTCCTGCGCTGCCGGCGCCGTGCCGTACTTCGGCAAATGCAGATTGATGGAAAAATTCGGCAGCGGCGGCAGCCCGGCATCAAAAGCCAGGATGTCAAGATCGGCAGGCACGGTGGAGGCCAGCCAGGCGGTGACGGCAAGGTCGGAGCGCACTGTCGCGGTCGTCGCGTCGATGTTGCCGTTCTCGAACACGGTGCGCCATTCCAGCCCGTGCTCGTTCAGCGCCGACAGCACCACCGGTCGGAAGGCGCAGGTGTCGGCGACGATCGACACCGGCAGCGGCCGCTTGGCACGGGCGACGCCGCCCTTGGCCCCCACCCAGACCAGCCGGTCAATGGCCAGGCATTCGCCGGCCGACGGGCCAACCCGTTCCTCGATGACGGCAAGATCGATAGTGCCGGCCGCAAGGGCCGCGGCAAGATCCGGCGAGGCGGCGCAGAGTAGGGATATCTCAACCTGCGGATAGGTCTCGGCATAGGCTTTCAGCACCGGCGCCAGCAAGGTGCCGACAAGGTCATAGGGAACACCGAGCCGCACCTGGCCGGCGACCTCGGTGCCCGCCATCTCGGCCCAGATCTCGTCATTGAGGCCGAGCAACCGTTTGCCCTTGCCGAACAGCCGCTCGCCGGGCCGCGTCAGCCGCAAGCCACGCCGGTCGCGCTCGAACAGGCTGCAGCCCAGCGCCTCCTCCAGCCTTTTGATCTGCTGGCTGACGGCGCCTTGCGTCAGATGCAGCGCGTTCGCCGCCGCCGTCATGCTGGCCTTGTCGGCGACAGTGACGAAGGTGCGGATCAGCGCTGTGTCGAGGTTACGGATCATGGTTGGCATTATATCTGCTAATGCCAACCATCGCAAACATTGCATTTACTGAAGTATGCAGAAGTCTACCGTAGGGCCTTCGATGGAGGACGCCTCATGTTGCAGCCCATCTTTTCGCTCATCCTGTTTGCCTTCGTGGCCACCGTCACGCCGGGAATCGCCACCACCCTGTCGACTGCTTCAGGTGCGCAGTTCGGCTTTCGCCGTTCCGTTCCCCTATTGATCGGCAGCGCTGCCGGCCTCGCCACCGTGACCGCTGCTGCCGCCGCCGGGCTCGCCGGTCTGCTGCTGGCTATGCCTTCGCTGCAACTGGCGATGAAAATCATCGGCTCGCTCTATCTCATCTGGCTGGCAATCAAGATCGGCCGCGCCGGGCCGCCCAATCTCGATGTGGCGATGGCAAAACCCAACAGCTTCTTCGGCGGCGCCGGCATTCAATGGATGAACCCGAAGGGCTGGGCGATGGGACTGGGGGCGGCGGCCTCGTTCGCAGCCCTTGCCGACGGGCCGGGACAACTCGCGCTGCTGCTCGGCTCGATCTTCGGCCTCACTGCAGCCGTCTCGCTGTCGATCTGGTGCGTGGCGGGCATGGTGCTGGCACGGCTGCTCGAGACCGAATGGCAATGGCGCGCGCTCAACATCGTGCTGGCGCTGGTGCTGGCTGCATCGATCATACCGATGTGGCGGGGAGCGTAAACGCAGAGGTCGGCGCCAGTACCCCCACCCGGACCTGCGGTCCGACCTCCCCACAAAGGGGAGGTAGGGGAGCGCGCACTTTACCCTCCCCCTTGTGGGGAGGGCCGCGAACGAAGTGAGCGGGGTGGGGGTCCTGGGTGGGGCAGGGCACCCGCGACGGGCCAGCCGGATATCGGGGCGGCGGCGTGTGGGGGGGGCGGCGGCCGTGGCACACGTGCCGGGCGCCCCGGGAGGGGGGGGGCGTG
>NZ_JAMYRV010000037.1:0-71056 GCF_040321555.1 Mesorhizobium sp. M0317
TGGCGTCTTTTTTATAATCACCCACCAGTTTCTGCCCCTCTCTCTTTGGGGTGTTTTTTTTGACCGGGGGGCCGGCCCCCCCCCCGCGGCCCTGGCGGGGGCTGGGGGGGTCGCTGCCCGCCAACCCTCAATACGGGCTCGCTACATCCCCGGTCTCGACATACACCGCCTTCAGCTGCGAATAGAGCGCTAAAGCCGCCAGCGAGTTCTCGCGCCCGATGCCGGATTGCTTCACCCCGCCAAACGGAATTTCCACCGGCGTCAGATTGTAGGCGTTTATCCAGCAGGTGCCGGCCTGCAGTTCGGCGATCACCCTATGAGCGCGCTGCAGGTCGCGGGTGAAGACGCCGGCGGCGAGGCCGAATTCGGTGTCGTTGGCGCGGTCGATCACCTCGTCCTCGCCGTCGAACTTCAGCACGCTCATCACCGGCCCGAAAATCTCCTCGCGCGCAATGCGCATCTTATCGGTGACACCGGTGAACACGGTTGGCTCTACAAAGAAGCCGCCATCGAACCCTTGCAGCGACGGCACGTTGCCACCGCAGGCGAGCGTTGCTCCATCCTGCCTGCCGGCCGCGATGTAGGAAACGACCTTCTCCTGCTGCGCCTTGTTGACCAGCGGCCCCATCTGCGTCTCAGGATCGAGCGGATCGCCGATGCGGATCTTTTTCGTCCGCTCGACCAGCCGGTCGACGAAGCGGTCATGGATGCCGCTTTGTACGAAAACACGCGTGCCGTTGGAGCAGATCTGCCCGCTCGAATAGAAATTGCCGAGCATGGCGCCGCCGATGGCGTTTTCGAGATCGGCATCGTCGAACACGATCAGCGGCGACTTGCCGCCGAGTTCCATCGTCGCATGCTTCATCTTCGAACCGGCGAGCGACAGCACCTTGCGGCCGGTCGGCACCGAGCCGGTCACCGAAACCTTGGCAACGACATCATGGCCGACGAGGCCGGCGCCGACTTCGCCATAGCCTTGCACGACGTTGAACAGCCCGTCGGGCAGGCCCGCCTCTGAGTAGATCTCGGCCAGCGCCAGCGCCGACAGCGGCGTGTTCTCCGAAGGCTTGAATACCATGGCGTTGCCCATGGCGAGCGCCGGGGCGGATTTCCAGCCGGCGATCTGGATCGGATAGTTCCAGGCGCCGATGCCGACGCACACACCGAGCGCCTCGCGGCGCGTATAGGCAAAAGGTCCACCAAGATCGATCGCCTCGCCGTTGAAGGCGGCAACCGCGCCGCCGAAATATTCGAGGCAGTCGGCGGCCGATAGTGCATCCGCCACCAGCGTCTCCTGGATCGCTTTGCCGGTGTCGAGCGTCTCGATCCGCGCCAGATCGGCGTTGCGCGCGCGCAAAATGTCGGCGGCGCGGCGCAGGATGCGGCCACGCTCGACCGGCTTCATCCGCGCCCAGGCCGGTTGTGCGGCCCGCGCGGCTTCGATGGCGAGCTCCAGCACGTTCGGAGTCGCCGAATGCAAAGTGGCGATGACCTCACCGGTCGCCGGATAGATCACCGGCAGCGGCGCGCCGCCTTCGTCCTCGATGTAGCGGCCGTTGACATAGTGCGATGCCGTTGGCTGGGCGCGCATGCTGTTCTCCAGATGTATTCGCTATTGCGGAGCAGTCCGCCGGACAATGCCCTATCGATCCGCCACCTGCCAGCGCGGATTGATCCAGGGTTCCTGGTTGGATGGCGCCAGCGGCGTGCGGCCGAGAATGTGGTCGGAGGCCTTTTCGCCGGTCATGATCGAGGGCGCGTTGAGATTGCCATTGGTGACGCGCGGAAAGATCGAGGAGTCGGCGACCCGCAACCCGTCGATGCCGATGACGCGGCACTCCGGATCGACGACGCTCGTGATGTCATCGGCCCGACCCATCTTGCAGGTGCCGCACGGGTGATAGGCGCTCTCGGCATGATCCCGGATGAAGGCGTCGAGATCCTCGTCCGACTGGACATGCGAACCCGGCGAGATTTCCTTGCCGCGGAAGCCGTCAAAAGCCTTCTGGCCGAAGATCTCGCGGGTCAGCCGGATGCAGTGGCGGAACTCGGTCCAGTCGTCTGGATGCGACATGTAGTTGAAGCGGATGACCGGCGTCGCTTTCGGGTCGGGCGAGCGCAGCGTCACCGAACCGCGCGACTTCGACCGCATCGGCCCGACATGCGCCTGGAAGCCATGCGCCTTCGCCGCCGCCTTGCCGTCATAGCGCACCGCCGCCGGGATGAAGTGGTACTGGATATCGGGGTAGTCGACGCCGGCCTGCGAGCGCACGAAGGCCGCGGCCTCGAAATGGTTGGTGGCACCGAGGCCGGTCTTGAAGAACAGCCACTGCGCCCCGATCAGAGCCTTGGAGAATGGGTTGAGAACCGAATTCAGCGTGATCGGCTGGGTCGATTCCTGCTGGATGTAGAGCTCCATATGATCCTGCAGATTGCGGCCGACACCGGGCCGGTCGGCCACGACCTGGATGCCGTTCTCCTTGAGATGCGCGGCCGGGCCGATACCGGATAGCATCAGGATCTTGGGCGAATTGATCGATGATGCGGCAACGATCACCTCACGTCGCGCCTTAACGACCTGAATCTGTTTGTGAGCTTCGATCTCGACGCCGACAGCGCGCTGATTCTCGATAATCACACGACGGGCGAAGCCTTTGATCACGCTGACATTTTGCCGCTTGAGCGCCGGCTTCAGATAGGCTGATGCGGCCGACCAGCGGCGGCCGCCGCGTATGGTCTGCTCCATCGGCCCGAAGCCTTCCTGCTTCGAACCATTGTAGTCGTCGGTCAGTTCGAACCCGGCTTGGCGGCCGGCCTCGACAAAGGCGCCGTAGAGCGGATTCTTGCGCGGGCCACGCTGGACGTGCAGCGGGCCGCCGTGGCCGCGCCAGCCGTCCTCGCCCCCGTCACTGTCCTCCATGCGCTTGAAATAGGGCAGCACGTCGGCGAAGCCCCAGCCGGCCGCCCCCTGTTCGGCCCAGTGGTCGAAGTCGCGTGCGTGGCCCCTGACATAGACCATGCCGTTGATCGAGGACGAGCCGCCGATCACCTTGCCGCGTGGCGTCGCCAGCACGCGGCCGCCGAGATGCGGCTCCGGTTCGCTGGCAAAGCCCCAGTCGTAAAGGCTCATGTTGAGCGGGATCGACAGCGCCGACGGCATCTGGATCAGCGGCCCGATATCGGTGCCGCCGAACTCGATGACGATCACCGAATGCTTGCCGTCTTCCGACAGCCGGTAGGCCATGGCCGAGCCGGCCGAGCCGGAGCCGATGATGACGAAGTCTGCTTCAAGCATGGTTCACATGCGCCCATCGTTCATATGCGAAATAAAATCGGCGAGCGAGACATTGCCGCCGGTAGCCACAACCAGGACCGCTTTACCCGTCACATCCACCTTGCCGCCGAGCAGCGCCGCCAGAGAGGCGGCGCCCGATGGCTCGAGCACCAGCTTCATCCGTTCGAAGGCGATCTTCATTGCCCGCCGCACGGAGGCATCATCGACGGTGATGCCGCGCACGCCGGCGGTCTTGACCGCCGCAAACGGCGCGTCGCCCGGCCGCCGCGACATCAGCCCGTCGCAGATCGACTTCGGCGCGATCGGCATGGTCTCGATGGCGCCATGCGCTAGCGATGAACCCATGCCGTTGAAGCCTTCCGGTTCGACGCCGATGATCTCGGTTGCCGGCGACAGATAGTGGAAGGCGAGCGAGACGCCGCCGATCAGCCCACCACCGCCGACCGAGCAGAACAGAAGGTCGGCACTGGCGTCCTTTGCCTCGAGTTGTTCGAGTGCTTCGAGCCCGGCGCCGGCCTGGCCGGCAACGATCTCCGGATCGTCGAATGGATGCAGCAACGCCAGCCCTTCGGTCTCGGCAATCTCGCGGGCCTTGGCGGCTGCGACCTCTTCACGGGCGCGCTCGCCATGATCTGTCAGCACGACGCGCGCGCCATAGCCTGCGGTCGCATCGCGCTTGGCGGCCGGCGCGTCGATCGGCATGACGATGGTGACGGGAATGCCGAGCGCCTGGCCGGCAGCCGCCAACCCTTGCGCGAAATTGCCGGAGGAGTAGGCGACGACGCCTTTTCTGGCCTCATCCGGCGACAGCCGCTTCAACCGCCAATAGGCCCCGCGCACCTTGAACGATCCCGCCCATTGCAGCGATTCCGGCTTGATAAAGACGCGGGCCGCACCCGTCTCCTTGGCCAAGGCTGTCGATTCCAGCAAAGGCGTGATCTGCGTCGCCTTCGACGTCACGGCATAGGCCTGTCTGAGGTGCTCGAGGGAGGGGACAATTGTCATCATTCGCCTCGCGGAAAGCGTTTCTGTTCCTCGAGATTGTCGAGGTTCATGTGGTTGCGCATGTAGCGTTCCGACGCCTTCTGCAGTGGCTGGAATTCCCAGGGGTAATGCGTGCCGTTGCGCAGCGCGGGATAAACCACCCAGCGCCGCGCCTGGCTGACGCGCACCGCGGCATCGAATGCCGTCATGTCCCAGCGCGCTCGCACGGCTCCCGTGAAGGCCGCCACCAGATCGGCATGCGCCGGATCGGTGGCAAGATTGGTGCGTTCTTGCGGATCGGCTTCGAGATCGAACAGAAGCGGCGGGTCGATCTCGCAATGGATGAATTTGTAGCGGCCGTCGCGGATCGCCACCAACGGCGCGTTGGAGCCCTCGGCGGCATATTCCATCAGCACCGGCGCGGTGCGCTGTCCGCCATCAAGCAACGGCAGCAGCGACTGGCCATCGGTCCACGGCGCGATGGCAGAGATGTCGATGCCGGCGAGATCGCACAGTGTCGGCGTCACGTCGAGGTTGGAGACCGGCGCCTCGACCAGCCCGGCAGGAATACCCTTGCCGGCGATCATCAGCGGCACCCGCGCCGAACCTTCGAAGAAGTTCATTTTGAACCACAGGCCGCGCTCGCCAAGCATGTCGCCATGGTCGGAGCAGAACAGGACGACCGTGTCGTCCAGCATGCGCGTGCGTTCCAGCACCGACACCATCTCGCCGACCTTGTCGTCGAGATAGGAGATGTTGGCGTAGTAGCCGCGCCGCGAGCGGCGGATCTGCTCGGGTGTGATGTTGAAACTGTCGTAGTCGCTGGCCCGGTAGAGCCGCTGCGAATGCGGGTCCTGATTGGCATAGGGGATGAATCCCACCTCCGGCTCAAGCGCCGGACAGTCTTCATAGAGATCCCAATATTGCCGCCGTGCGACATAGGGGTCGTGCGGGTGGGTGAAGGAAACCGTCAGGCACCAGGGCCGGCTGGCCTCGTCCTCGGAGGTGCGGGCAAGATCGTAAAGTTTTTGCACCGCGTGGAAGGCGACCTCGTCGTCATACTCCATCTGGTTGGTGATCTCGGCAACGCCGGCGCCGGTGACAGAGCCCAGATTGTGATACCACCAGTCGATGCGCTCGCCGGGCTTGCGGTAATCCGGCGTCCAGCCGAAATCGGCGGGATAGATGTCGGTGGTCAGCCGCTCCTCGAAACCGTGCAACTGGTCAGGGCCGACGAAATGCATCTTGCCCGATAGGCAAGTGTAGTAGCCGGCGCCGCGCAGATGATGCGCATAGGTCGGGATCGAGGAAGCGAATTCGGCGGCGTTGTCATAGACCTGGATGCGCGACGGCAATTGCCCGCTCATGAAGGCGGCGCGGCCCGGCGCGCAAAGCGGCGAGGCCGTGTAGTTGTTGCCGAAGCGCGCCGAGCGTGCGGCCAGCGCCTTGAGATGCGGCACATGCAGGAAGTCCGCCGGCCCGTCCGCAAACAGCGTGCCGTTGAGCTGATCGACCATGACGATCAGGATGTTGGGTCGCCTTGATATCACTGAGGCTGTCACTGTGTCTGTCGCCCGCCGAGTTTGATTTCGAGATAATCTTCGACCAGCGCGATCGCGGTTTGAGCATCCGGCACGCCGTCCTTCAGCGCGCGCCTGATGTACAGCCCGTCGATCATCGCCGCGACCGCTTCCGCCGCGCGGTCGGCTTCGTTGCGCGGCAGTATGCCGATCAGTCCGCTCATCAGGTTGGAATGCAGCCGCCGCGCATAGACCCTGAGCAGCCGGCGCAAGGCCGATGATTTCTGCGCCTCGACATAAAAGGCGAGCCAGGCCGCGATGGTTTCCGGCCGGAACTGGATGTCGGAGAAGTTGACGGCGACCACCGCCGAGACGCGTTCGCGCGGCGAGCCGGCGGATTGCAGGGCACGCCGCATGTCGATGGTCAGTTCGGCCAGAATGTGCCGCATCGTCGCCAGAAGGAGCTCGTCCTTGGCGCCGAAATAATGATGGGCGAGGGCTGAGGATACACCGGCACGTCCGGCGATCTCCGACATGGTCACATCAAGCGAGCCGCGCTCGCCGATCGCCGAGATCGTCGCGTCGATGAGCGCCTTGCGGCGCAACGGTTCCATTCCGACTTTCGGCATTGGGGAGATCCAGATCAAAACAGAGATTATTTTTTATTGACGGATCAATCAATAAAAAACTCGCGCTCGGATCAACCGATCATGTCGCTCTGGCCCATCCCTTGGACTGGAAAACAGTTCACTGTTGAACAATATTAGAGGCTAATGCCGCGCTTAGACATGTTAGGCTTGCGGCAAACGGAGGTTGCCATGACCGCATGCATCGTCGGATGGGCGCATTCGCGCTTCGGCAAGCTGGAAGGCGAGACGCTGGAAGGCCTGATCACCAAGGTCGCGGTCGACGCGCTCGACCATGCCGGCATCGGTCCGGACGAGGTCGACGAGATTGTGCTCGGCCATTTCAATGCCGGCTTTTCGCCGCAGGATTTTACCGCCAGCCTGGTGCTGCAGGCCGATGATCGGCTGCGCTTCAAGCCGGCGACCCGCGTCGAGAATGCCTGCGCCACCGGTTCGGCAGCGGTTCGCCAAGGCATCCGCGCCATCGACGCCAATGCCGCCCGCATCGTGCTGGTGGTCGGCGCCGAGCAGATGACGACGACGCCCGGACCCGAGATCGGCAAGAACCTGCTCAAGGCTTCCTATCTGCCGGAGGAGGGCGACACGCCGGCCGGCTTTGCCGGCGTCTTCGGCGAGATCGCACAGGCCTATTTCCAGCGTTATGGCGACCAGTCGGATGCGCTGGCGATGATCGCCGCCAAGAACCACAAGAACGGCGTCGACAATCCGTACGCGCAGATGCGCAAGGATTTCGGCTACGAATTCTGCCGCCAGGAAAGCGAGAAGAACCCCTTCGTCGCCGGTCCGCTGAAGCGCACCGACTGCTCCCTGGTTTCCGATGGCGCCGCCGCCCTTGTGCTGACCGACACCTCGACGGCGTTGAAGATGCGCCGCGCCGTCGCCTTCCGCGCCAACGAGCATGTCCAGGATTTCCTGCCGATGTCGAAGCGTGACATCCTGTCCTTCGAAGGCTGCGAGCAGGCCTGGAACCAGGCTTTGAAGAAGGCCGGCGTGACGCTCGACGACCTCTCCTTCGTCGAGACGCATGACTGCTTCACCATTGCCGAGCTGATCGAATATGAGGCGATGGGCCTGGCCAAGCCGGGCGAGGGCGGCAGGCTGGCGCTAGACGGCACGACTGCAAAAGACGGCAGGCTGCCGGTCAATCCTTCGGGCGGGCTGAAGGCCAAGGGCCATCCGATCGGCGCCACCGGTGTGTCGATGCATGTGCTGACCGCCATGCAGTTGACCGGCGAAGCAGGCGGCATCCAGGTGCTGGGGGCAACGCTCGGCGGCATCTTCAATATGGGGGGGGCGGCCGTCGCCAACTACGTTTCCATCCTCGACCGGATCAGGTAGAAGCGGCCCGTATTTTTGGGGCGTGGTGATGACAAATCCGGTTCTGGTCGAGGTCTTGCGCGGCGCGATCGTCGAGAGCGCCCATCGCGGTGCTGTCGCAATCTTCGACGGGGACGGCAAGCCTGTCCTGGAGATCGGCGATACGGCGCGGCCGGTGTTTCCGCGCTCGGCGGTCAAGGCGATCCAGGCGCTGCCGCTGGTCGAAACGGGTGCCGCCGATGCCTATGGCTTCGGCGACCGCGAACTGGCGCTGGCCTGCGCTTCACATTCAGGCGAACCCGCGCATGTCGAACTGGCGCAGGCGATGCTGGCCAAGGCCGGCCTCGACGAGTCGGCGCTGGAATGCGGCGCCCATTGGCCGTCGAGCCACGACGCGACGATCGCACTGGCCCGCACAGGCGTCTCTCCGAACGCGCTGCACAACAATTGCTCCGGCAAGCATTCCGGCTTTCTCTGCACCTGCGTGCACTCTGGAATTGCCCATCAGGGCTACGTCAAGGCCAGCCATGCTTTGCAGGAGATGGTGCGCGACGCCATGCAGGCGGTGACCGGCGCTGCCCACGATGCGGATCACCGGGCAACCGATGGCTGCTCGATCCCCACCTATGCCGTGCCGCTGAAAAGCTTTGCGCTGGGCTTTGCCCGCATGGCGACGGGCAGGAGCCTTGGCCCTGAGCGCGCCAAGGCGGCCAAACGCCTGCTGTCTGCCTGTATGGCCGAGCCTTTCCTGGTCGCCGGCACCGGCAAAGTGGATGTGGCGCTGATGCAGGCCGCGCCCGGCCGCATATTCGTCAAGACGGGCGCCGAGGGTGTCTATTGCGCCGCCGTTCCGGAGCTTGGCCTCGGCATCGCGCTAAAATGTGATGACGGCGCCGGCCGCGCCGCCGAGGTGATGATTGCCGCTGTGCTGGCAAAACTTCTCAGCGCCGACGGCGCACTGGAGGCGAACCTTCTGGAGCGGGCCAATCCGCCGATCGAAAGCCGCATCGGCGCCAAGGCCGGCTCGCTGCGGCCGACGACGGCGCTCAGCTGACCCTGTTTCGCTCAACCGTCAGATGCGCATAGCCGCTTACGCTTGACCGCGCGAGGTCGCCGGTCGCCGGTTCGGCCCAGCGCTGGCCGATGATGGCGCCGTTCTTGGCGCCGTCGATGACGTTGTCGGAAATGATGGCGTTTCCAGCGCCTTCTACCACAGTGACGGCGATGCCGGTTCCGGCCTGACGGATGATGTTTCCCGTCGCCACAACATTGCGCATATAAGCGCCCCAGCCGATCTGCATGCCGTAGAGCGGCGCGTTCTCGATCACATTGCCCGAGACGGTGGCGTCGGCCTCGACGCTGATACCGACGCCGAAGCCCGGCGCGTCGGCGGGGTAGGGGCCGGTGGCCGAGAGGTTGCGCACGATGTTGTTCGAGCAGACACCCATACGGCCGCCGTCGTTGAAATTGACGATCGAGATGCCGTTAGCGGCACCATCGACGATGTTGTTGCCGATGATGGCGCCTTCGAAGGAGAATTCGGAATAGAGCGCCGTTTCGCCCGACCGCGAGCAGGTGTTGCCGGTCATCTGCAGATTGCTGGAACTGTTGGCGCGGATCGCCGAGAAGGCGCAGTCCGAGACGATGTTGCCGGTGACGGAGACATTGCCGGCACGGAATGCGTTGATGCCATTGCCGTTCTGCCCGGTGCCGCCGCTGCGCGCGCCGATCCGCTGCACGCGGTTGCCGCTGACGATCGTGCCGTCCTCGGCCTGCTGCCAGCGATGCACAAGAATGCCGCCATTGCCACAGTCGGATACGGTGTTGTCGGATATCGCCAGGCCAGCGGCCTCGACGGAGTAGATGCCGGCGTCCGCAGCCCCCGAAATCTCGGACCGCTCGATGCGGCCCGACGCATGCTCCAGCGCCAGCCCATGCTTGCCGCTGCCGGTGATCGTGCAATTGTCGATGACGAGATGGGCGACGCGGCGCAGGTCGAGCAGGCCTTGCGCATCGTCGGCCAACCCGCCGTTGGCGCCGTCGAAGACCAATGCGGTGAACTCTATATGCTCGGCCTGTTCGGCCGTCAGCAAATGGCCATTGCCGCCATAGAGGATGCGCGAGGCGCCCGGCACGCCCGAAAGCCTGACGCGGGCGGGCAGAGTCAGGTTGGACACGACATAGGTGCCCGGCGGCAGGAACACCGGCGCATTGCGCTGGCTTGCCTCGGCTAGCATCGTGGCGAAGGCCTTGCTCTGGTCGTCCGGTGCGTCCGGCTCCACGCCAAGCTCGGCGGCATTGATCGAGCCAAGCGCTGCCGTCTTCGCCAAGGCGTTGTCCAGCGAAACGCCGAGCACCGCAAAGCCGACAGTCCCCTTGAGAAGCGTTCGTCTGTTCAACATCGGCACAGATCCCTGCGATGAAATGGTTCTTCGCAGGAATTGGGCCAGCCGCATAGGTCTCCGCTCGGCGATAGTCCGGCCAATGACCGGGTCCGGCAAGTGGCTTGTACAGTCGCCGAAGCGGGCCTAAGTTTATCCGATGAGCAGGGCTTTTACCCGCGAGGAAGACAGCGAAAACGCCATTGCCGGCATCGGCGAGCGGCCGATCAGCCAACACCGCAATCTGGTGACGGAGCGCGGCCTGGCGATGATCGAGGACAATCTGGCCGATCTGCGCGACATTTTGGCGAAAGCCGAGCGAAAAGCCGATCGCGAGCGCATTGCCGTCGTCTCGCGCGACCTGCGCTACTGGACAGCGCGCCGCGAAAGCGCCGAGCTTTCCGTGCCGGAACCGGGCAGCGACCAGGTGCGCTTCGGCATGGGTGTCACGCTGGAAAGCGATGACCGCAAGAAAGTGCACTGGAAGATCGTCGGCGAGGACGAGGCCGACCCCTCAAAGGGCAGCATCTCACACGTCTCGCCAATGGCCGTGGCGCTGTTCGGCAAGAAGGTCGGCGACGTCGCAAGCGTCAACGGCAAGGAATGGGAAATCGTCAAGCTGTCGGACGCCTGACGCCAGCTCACCCTATTTGCACAGCCAGCTTTCGCAACGCGGGCTCATACTTGTCCATGACATCGCGAGCAGCACGCATTTGCCGTTCGACGTCGTCACACGGCACCGGCCTTAGGATGATGCCGTCGTCGGTTTCGATGATCTGGAGTTCATCGCCCACTTGCAGGCTCAAGCTGTCGAGCGTTTCCCGCGGCAGGATTACAACGCCCGATCCGTCCTCAAGTCCGTGAATGATGGTGTTCATAGCTATACCATAGGTTGCGCCCGATACTGTAACGCAACTTTGATAAGCAGTGCAACTGTTTTCCATCAGCTCGCCAGCAGCCGGTCCAGCAACCGATCCGCAGCCTCCGGAATAACCGTGCCTGGCGGGAAGATCTCCGCGGCGCCAGCTTCCAGCACCGCGTCATAGTCCTGCGGCGGGATGACGCCGCCGGCGACGATCAGTATGTCGGCGTGGCCGAGTTTCTTCAGCGCATCACGCAATTCGGGGATCAGTGTCAGGTGCCCCGCCGCCAGCGACGAGGCGCCGATGATATGGACGTCCTGCGCCACCGCCAGCCTGGCGATCTCCTCGGGTGTCTGGAACATCGCGCCGACCGTCACGTCGAAGCCGAGATCGGCGAAGGCCGTGGCGATCACCTTCTGGCCACGGTCGTGGCCGTCCTGTCCCATCTTTGCGACCAGGATGCGCGGCTTGCCGCCGGACTTCTTCTCGAAAGCTTCGAGCTTCTCCAGCAATCGGTCGACCGTCAGATTGTCGCCGAGCGCATTGCGATAAACGCCGGAGATCGTTTGCACCGAGGCGACGTGACGGCCAAAGACTTTTTCGAGCGCCAGCGAGATCTCGCCGACCGTGGCATTGGCGCGCGCGGCGCGGATGGCAAATTCCAGCAGGTTTTCGTTACCCTGCGCAGCGCGGGTCAGCGCATCGAGCGCGCTCTCGACCGCGCCGACATTGCGCGTGCCTTTCAGGTTCTGCAGCTTCGACAATTGCCGGGCCTTGACCTCGGCATTGTCGATCTTCAGCACGTCGACGTCGATGTCGTTCTCGGGGCGATGCGCGTTTACGCCAACCAGTATCTGCTCGCCGGAATCGATACGCGCCTGCGTGCGCGCCGCCGCTTCCTCGATGCGAAGTTTTGGAATGCCCTGTTCGGTTGCTGCCGCCATGCCGCCAAGCGCCTCGACCTCTTCGATATGGGCGAGCGCACGCGCCGCCAGATCGTGCGTCAGCCGTTCGATATAGGCCGAGCCGCCCCACGGATCGATGATGCGGGTGGTGCCGGATTCCTTCTGCAGGATCAACTGCGTGTTGCGGGCGATGCGCGCCGAGTGGTCGGTCGGCAGCGCCATCGCCTCGTCGAAGGAGTTGGTGTGCAGCGACTGGGTATGTCCCTGCGTCGCCGCCATCGCCTCGATCATGGTGCGGGTGATGTTGTTGTAGGGGTCCTGCGCCGTCAGCGACCAGCCGGAGGTCTGGCAATGGGTGCGCAGCGACAGCGAGCGTTCGTCGTTCGGTGCAAAATTCTTCTGCATCAGGGTCGCCCACAACAGGCGCGCCGCGCGGAGCTTGGCGATCTCCATGAAGAAGTTCATGCCGATCGCCCAGAAGAAGGAAAGCCGCGGGGCGAAACGGTCGATGTCGAGCCCGGCGGCGACGCCGGCGCGGGCATATTCGATGCCGTCGGCGATGGTGTAGGCGAGCTCCAGGTCCGCGGTCGCGCCGGCCTCCTGCATGTGATAGCCGGAGATCGAGATCGAATTGAACTTCGGCATGTGCTGGGAGGTATAGGAGAAGATGTCAGACACGATCCGCATCGAGGGCTTCGGCGGATAGATGTAGGTGTTGCGGACCATGAACTCCTTCAGAATGTCGTTCTGAATGGTGCCGGCGAGATCCTTCTGAGCAACGCCCTGTTCTTCGGCCGCGACGATATAGAGCGCCATGATCGGCAGCACCGCGCCGTTCATGGTCATCGACACCGTCATCTCGCCCAGCGGAATGCCGTCGAACAATTGCCGCATGTCGAGGATGGAATCGATGGCCACGCCCGCCATGCCGACATCGCCGGCAACGCGCGGATGGTCGCTGTCATAGCCGCGATGGGTGGGCAGATCGAAAGCGACCGAAAGGCCCTTTTGGCCGGCGGCGAGATTGCGCCGGTAGAAGGCGTTGGATTCCTCGGCCGTCGAGAAGCCGGCATATTGCCGGATCGTCCACGGCTGCTGGACATACATGGTCGGGTAGGGACCGCGCACGAAGGGCGGCATTCCCGGATAGGTGTCGAGATGCGGCAGCCCCTTGAGATCGCCCTGGCTGTAGAGATGCTTGACGGCGATACCTTCCGGCGTCAGCCGCTGGCCCTTGACCTCGACCGGCGCGCGCCGTGGCGCCGACCAGCCAATGTGGCTGAAATCCGGGATCACTGTGCGGCTCCGATTGCCTGGTCGATGCGGACCGGAAACAGCGCCTCGCACACCGCCACGCCCTCTGTGAAAGGCGGCCGCCGCTCAGCCGCCAGCGTCTCGACCGGGGCATCGTTTTTCAGCGGGTAAAGCGTGGTGCCGATGATTGCCCGTTCACCCGACCGGTAGGCCTCGGCGCGGCGCTCGGATGCTGCCTTGACGCGCTTCTGGATATGCCCTTGCTGCAGGCTTGCCAGAACGCCGCCTTCCGCTTCGATCCGCTGGAACTCTTCCCACGCCGCTTCGCACAGGCCCAGGGTCAGCGCCTCGACTGCGCCCGACCCAAATGCTGGGTCGGCGACATGGTCGATATGGCTTTCATTGGCCATGATCAACTGCGCATTGCGGGCGATGCGGCGGGCAAAGCCGGCCGGCAGCCCGAGGGCGATGGTGTGTGGCAGGATGGAGATCGAGTCCGCGCCGCCTGCTGCCGCTGCAAAGCTAGCGATGGTGGTGCGCAGGATGTTGGTTTCGGGATCCGCCGCCGTCATCATGCGGAACGACGTCTCGGCATGGATGTTGGCTGTCGATGCCGGGATGGAACAGGTTTCCTGGATGCGCGCCCACAGCCTGCGCAAGGTCCGGACCTTGGCCATCGACAGGAACTGGTCCTGGTCGACGCTCAGCGCAAAGCCGATATGGGGAGCGGCATAGACAAGCGGCTGGCGCGCATCCTCGAACATCCTGAGGTATGACACGGCGGAAGCGAGCATGGTGCCGAGTTCCTGCGCTTCCGTGGCGCCGGCATTGTGGAACACCCGCCCGTCGGCCTCCAGCAGCACACCCGGCACGCCCAGCGAGAAGAAATGCGCCAGCGATTGCGGCATCGATGCCTGCAACGCCTCGATCGACATGCGCAGCCGGCCGGTACCGGCAAAGATTGCCGCCGGGTCGATGCCGAAGGAGAGGTTCAGCTTTGCCGGGTCGGAGCGGCGCTTGCTCAGGAACGCCACCAGCCAGTCGGCGACGGCACGGCTCCAGGGATGGGCGTCGATGCGGATCTGCGTGCGGTTGAGCGGTACGCCATCCAGCACCGTTTCCAGCGCCTGCGCCGTCCTTGGCAGGCCATAGCCGAACGCATTCGGAGCACCCTCGAAGACAAGCGACAATCCCGTCGCGCCTTGTGCCACATCGTCCAGGGCCTGCGCCTTGGCGCGGCCGATATCGGGATCGTCAATGCGCTGGCTGACGATCCAGGGCAATTTGGGGTTGGCGCGCACAAGCGGCTCGGCGCCGGCGGCGCGATCGTAGAGCGGTTCGATGCGAATCTGATCGTCGGTATGCGAGACCAGTTTTTCCTCGAAGGAGGCGCCGGCGAGCGCCTTTTCGGCCAAGGCCAGCCAACGCTGGCGCTCGACGTCAGCGGGTTCGACAGTCCTGGTCAAGGCTCCGGCGCCCATCCATGTTCCTCGTTTTTATGCGGCCGCACCAGCGTCAGCCGTCCAGTCTACGGTTCCCTGCCAGATATCGCAATGCAATGCGCTTGCGCGGTTGGGATTCGCTTCCCTGACATAGGGCAGCCTGCGTGGACGAACCATGGAACGATTGCCAAACAGCGGCAAAATCCGCAAGTTCCAAAAACCGATTTGGAGGATTGGTTCAATTTAGACGATTGGCCCAATCTGGATGAATAGCCAACTGGATGGATAGCCCAATTGGAGAATAGCATTGTCGCTGCGCAATGGCCTGACTATACCCTGCGGCACGGCCACAGGCTTTTAACACATCAGTTTGCGGAGACATGGTCATATGGCTGACGACACCAGCATTTTCCTCGGCGCCAGCCGCAAGCCCGACGACAGCTATCAGCGCGCCGAACAGCTCTTGCTGCAATATGGGAACCGCCATGGCCTGATCACCGGCGCCACCGGCACCGGCAAGACAGTCAGCCTGCAGATCCTGGCCGAGGGGTTTTCCAATGCCGGCGTGCCTGTGTTCTGCGCCGATATCAAGGGCGACCTGTCCGGCATTGCCATGATGGGCAAGGCGCAGGATTTCCTGGTCAAGCGGGCCGAGCAGGTCAAGCTCGACCCTTACGACTTCCAGGAATTCCCGGTCATCTTCTGGGACCTGTTCGGCGAGCAGGGCCATCCGATCCGCGCCACCGTCTCGGAAATGGGGCCGCTGCTTCTGTCGCGGCTGATGAACCTCTCCGAAGCGCAGGAAGGCATCATGAACATCGCCTTCCGCATCGCCGATGAGGATGGCCTGCTGCTGCTCGACATGAAGGATCTGCAAGCACTGCTGGCCAACATCGCAGCGCGCGCCGACGAGATCAGCTCGCGCTACGGCAATGTCACCAAGCCGTCGGTCGGCGCAATCCAGCGCACGCTTCTGGTGCTGGAACAGCAGGGCGCGGCGCATTTCTTCGGCGAACCGGCTTTGCGCATCGCCGACATCATGCGCACCACCCGCGACGGCCGCGGCGCCATCAGCGTGCTCGCTGCCGACAGATTGATGATGAACCCCAGGCTCTACGCCACCTTCCTGCTCTGGCTGATGTCGGAGCTGTTCGAGGAATTGCCCGAGGTCGGCGATCCCGAAAGGCCGAAGCTGGTGTTCTTCTTCGACGAGGCGCATCTGCTTTTCGACGATGCGCCGAAGGTGCTGATCGACCGCGTCGAGCAGGTGGTTCGCTTGATCCGTTCGAAAGGCGTCGGTGTCTATTTCGTCACGCAGAACCCTTTGGACATCCCTGAAAAGGTTCTCGCCCAGCTCGGCAACCGTGTGCAGCACGCGCTGCGCGCCTATACGCCGCGTGAGCAGCAGGCGGTCAAGACCGCCGCCGACACCTTCCGGCCCAATCCCGATTTCGACTGCGCCACCGCCATCACCCAGCTCGGCACCGGCGAGGCGCTGGTCTCGACGCTGGAGGTCAAGGGCGTGCCGTCCATGGTGCAGCGGACATTGATCCGGCCGCCATCGTCTAGGCTTGGCCCGATCACAGCGGACGAGCGCCGCAAGCTGATCGACCAGAGCCCGGTCGCCGGCCAGTACGACCAGACCATCGACCGCGAATCGGCCTTCGAGATGCTGCAGAAGAAAGCCATGGGCGCGCAGGACGAGCAGGCGCAGCAGGCCGACACTGGCCGCTCGCGCTGGACCATTCCGGGCTTCGGCAATGACGATCCGCCGCCGCCGCAATCAGGCGGTCGCCGCGCCCCGGCGCCGCGCCCGTCCAACCGCCAGACGGTGGCCGAAGCCGCGATCAAGGCGGTGGTGCGCTCGGTCGGCTCGTCGGTCGGCCGCGCGATCGTGCGCGGGATTCTGGGCAGCCTGTCCAGGGGGCGGTGAAAAGTGTCGGCCAGCCCGCCTCGGACATGATCAGCGCCCAAAATATCGCTATTGACGGCGGTTGGTAGGGATGGCCGGCCTCCTGGAACTGCGCGACGACCGCGCTCGTCTGGTCCTGGCGCCGCAAAAGGGCGCAGCGATCGCCCGCTTCGACGCACTGGTCTGCGGCGCAACGGTGCCGCTGCTCCGCCCCGACGATGGCACCGGCGCCTCCGGCTGCCAGCTTCTGGTTCCCTGGTCGAACCGCATCTCAGGCGGCGGTTTCGCCTTCGACGGCCGCTTCCATGCGATCGAGCCGAACGTGCCGGGGGAGGCCTTTCCAATCCATGGCGACGGCTTCCAGAGGGAGTGGCGGATTGCCAGCCACAGCGCCACCGAGGCAGAACTGGTCCTCGACGCCGGTGAAATCGGCCCCTACCGATATACGGCGCGGGTCGCCTATGCGCTGCATGACGGGGCCTTGGATGCCACGCTCACGGTGGAGAATCGCACCGGCATTCGCCTGCCTTACGGGCTCGGCTTTCATCCGTGGTTCCCGCGCAGCGCCGGAACGACGCTCGAGGCGAAGGCGGCGCGGGTCTGGCTGGAGGACAAGCATCATCTGCCGGTCGGCGTGGCGCCGGTGGCCGATTACCCCGCGTGGAATTTCTCGAACGCCTCCCTGTTGCCGCGAAGCTGGGTCAACAACGCCTTCGACGGCTGGGACCGCCGCGCCAGGATCACCCAGCCCGAGGACAGGATCGCCATCTCGCTCACCGCCTCGCCATTGCTCGACGTCTTCATCCTCTATTCGCCGTCGCAGGATGCCGATTTCTTCTGCTTCGAGCCGGTGTCGCATACCGTCGATGCGCATCACGGCAAAGGGCTGACCCCGCTTGAGCACGGCGCTACGCTGAGTGCAAACATGCGCCTCGATTGGCGTTCCGCTGCTTCGCTCTGATGCGTCATGTGCACACCCACTCGCGGATCTTGCATTTTTGTCCGTTCCGCTCGCACGCCTGCAGTGTCAGGTCTTCGGCATCCCGGCGTGTTTGCGCCGTCTCGGCGCCCCAACTGGTCAGCCGCCCTTCCGGCTTCTCGCCTACGGCGAGGGCGCCGCAATGCTTGTAGGGAAAGCCGGTGTTGTCGTCATCGTCCCAATGGCGATGATTGCGGAATACGCTGACCACGGCGCAGCTGCCGCCGCCGGCGTTCTGGCAATGCTTCAGCGCGATGTCCATCGCCTCCTGCCGCTTGTCGGCGCCCCAAAAGAAGCCGTGCTTCTCGTCGGGGCTCGAATAGGCGATCGCCGCCCAGATGCCTCTCTCCTCCTGGGCCGGCGGCTCGGGCACGTCCGCCGCCGGGGCTAGGTCCGCCGCGCCCAGCCGCCCGGCGCAAAGCAACAGCATGCCGATCGCCGCAATGGCGGAATTCACCCTCATTGTACGCCTCCTTGTTTACCTGCTGCCGAGGCCACGGAAATGACGACGCAGCTGTTGCCGGTTGGCAGCAGCATCGCGTTGCCCCCTCCATTGGCCAGTTCATAGACGCTGATTTGTCCAAGATTGTTGGCGAGCTTGCTGTCTTTCGGAAGCAGGGCCGGAACATCGGCGCAATTGGCCGCGAATGGCGCCACCCTGACCATCGTACCTTCGCAAACGGATGCGGTGGGTGCCGCGAACACCAGACCTGCCGCCGGGCCGCTGTAGCCCTGTGTAGCGTAGTTCATGCCGACCAAGGCTTCCACGAGGTGTTTGTCGGGGGCCTCGTTGTTCCAGATCGACTGGACGCTGTACGTCGTGCCGGTCGTCAGCATCTGCCCAAGGGCTGGGAAAATGTTGGAACAAGACTGCAAGCCTGCCTCTTTGGCGTGTTGCAGAAATGGCGTCTCGGCCAGGGCCGGATTGGGCTGGTTGGTCTCCGCGACCGCCGGCTGCGGCAGTAAATTGTGGAGCAGGTCGTAGCGCATGGCCGCGAAGCCGGCCGTGGCGACGACGGCAATGGCGAGCAACGAGAAGACAGCGGTCCTCGCGCGGTTTCGTTGCGGTCTGCTCCGGTCTTCGATGCCGACCCGGACAGCATCCTTTCCCTGGTTGCGGGACATTATCCGGTCATGGATCGATTGCTGGTTCATCGCGATTGCCTCGTCAATTGATCGCCGCAACGGCCGCGGCCAAGCCCTTGAGGGTCGCGGTTACGTTGATCGTCCTGCCATCCGTGGTCGGGAAGGAGATGACGGATGCCGCGGCCTTCGAAATCTGTTCGCGCATGATCGGACCAACCGGCAGCATGCCGACGCAGACGGCCTGATTGCATCCGTCGAGTTGAATTTTTATCGGCTCCTTGCGCCCCTCGAATGTCAGCGAGACAGGAGCGTCGCTCTTGGCGATCGGCGGGGCGCGCAAGATGATGTAGGGGTTGCCTTCCTTGGTGGCGGCAAGCGACCAGCTGAACGCAACCTGTCCTGCCTGGTCCTCGATGATCTGGGTGACATTGCAGACCTTTTGGCGCGCCTTCAGGTTCTCGTCGCAGATCAGCGTCCAGTTCTCGAACGGACGGGTGGTCCGTTGATATTCGCCAAGCTTCGCATCCGCAGGGATCGCTACGTCGGAAGGTTTTACCCTGTAGCCGGAAGGGATTGCTTCCTGCCCGGCCGCTAACGGGCCGGACAGGAGCATTGACGTCATGGATATCGCGACAGCAAGGACTGCCTGCCTGATCATGGCCGGGCTCTAGTTCAGCGTAAGGCTGACGCCCGCGCCGACACCCCAGTGTCCGCCTGCCGTCGTACCGGACAGGTTCGCTCGAACACGTCCTTCCTCGCTGGTGTAGCCGGCGCCGAAGGCCAGGGCGCCTTCACCGCGCCAATAGCCTCCGCCGGCGGCCACGCTCAGCTTGCCGGGACGATCGTCGTAGCGCAGCGAGCCGGCCGCCAAGCCGATTGCCGCAGCCTGGCGCGCCTCGCCCCTGACCTCTCCCATGTCCATGTTGAGCTGGCTGAGTTTGGAGTCCGCATACGCATTGGCTTGCTGCAGCGTGGTGGCCGCCACCTGGTTGGTGTAGTTCTTCGAATTGTCTAGGTTGAGTGCTAACCCGCTGTTGAACTGCTGAACATTGACCGCATCGGTGTTGGCAACGCCCGGCCCGACATTGTGGATGACCACCGGCGTGTTCGGGTCGCCGCCGGCAAGGGTAATCGAGTTGGACTTGTTGCCGTTCCCGTCCTTGTCGTACTGGACGGCGAACTGATTCAGGTCGCCGACGCTACCCTGCATGGCTTCGACCGCCTGGTTGGTGGCGAAGAGCTGGCTGCCGTTGATGGCGTCGGTGGAGGTGCCGCTGATCCGGCCCGCCGCGACATTGGTGACGGTGCGCTCGTTGCCGACGGTGCCGACGCTGACCGTGCTGGTCGGAGCTGTTCCGGCGAAGGTATAGGCAACGCCGTTGATCGTGGTGCCGGTGGTGGCGACCGCCGCCGCCGTCGTCGAGCCCGCGCCGAGCGCGACGCTGCCCGGCTCGTTGGCCTTTGCGCCGGCGCCGAGCGCCACCGCCTGCGCTCCGTTGGTGGTCGCGTTGGTGCCGAGGGCGATGCTGTCGGCCTGGTTGACCGTCGAATTCTGGCCGATCGCGATGCCTCCCGGCGCCGTCTGCTGCACGATGGCGCCGTTGCCGATGCCGATGCCATTGTCGCCATTGACGGTGGTGCGCGGACCGACCGCAACCGAATCGACGCCGACCGCGAGCGAATCCGCTGCCGTCGAATTGGCATGGAAGTACAGGCTCCCCGTCACCGCGAACGAGCTCAGCGCGCCCTTCAACTGGCGAAGCGTGACCGCGTCCTGGTCCTGCGTGCCGTCGGCCACGTTGATGATCTGGCGATAGGAGGTGGAGGTGCCGACCGAGACGGCGCCGAGCAGGCTCATGTCCGCGGTGTTGTAGGGAATGAGGCCGGTGCCGGAGAGGATCGACCCCGATACGGGCGCGACCGCCCGATCCGAAACCGAGCCGGCGCCAAGCGCCACGCCGCCGATGACGCTGGCCTGGGTGTCGCGGCCGAGCGCCAGCGCATTGTCGGCGCTCGCGGTCGCCTGGTAGCCCAGGGCGGAAGAGCCGATCCCTTGCGCGAAGGAGTCCGCGACGGCAAGCGTCCTGTCGTTGGTGCGCACATAGCGGATGCCGTCGCCATTGGCGTCGGTGTAGGCCAGCGAGGTGTCGCCGGCAATATTGCTGATCGAATTGCCGAGATTGGTGATGTCAGCAGTATTGGCGGCGATATCGGTGGTGTTCTGCGTCACCTGCTGGTTGGTCGCAAACAGCTGCGAGCCGTTGACCGCATCGGTCGAGGAGTTGCTCAACTGCCCGGCCGCGACGTTCTGGATCTGGCGTTCGGCGCCCACCGAGCCGACCGAGAATGCACCCGCGGGCGTCGCGCCGGCGAAGGTGTAGGCAACGCCGCCGATCGTGGTGCCGCCGACCGCCGTGGTCACGGTCGACACCGCATTCGCGCCGATCGCAACGTCGCCGGCATTGTTGGCCACGGCATTCGGGCCGACCGCAACGGAATCCGTCCCCAGGGCCTGGGAATCCGCCAGCGTCGAATTGGCATGGAAATACTTGATGCCGCCGCCGGTGCTGATGCTGTTGATTGTGTTGCCGAGATTGGTGATGTCGGCGGTGTTGGCGGCGATGTCGGTCGTATTCTGCGTCACCTGCTGGTTGGTGGCGAAGAGCTGCGAGCCGTTGATCGCGTCGGTCGACGAATTGCTGAGCCGGCCCGCCGCGACATTGGTGATGGTGCGTTCCGCGCCGACCGCGCCGACGCTGACGGTGCTTGCCGGCGTCGTGCCGGCGAAGTTGTAGGCGACGCCGCCGATCGTCGTGCCGGCGGTGCCGACCGCCGCGGCGGTTACCGAGCCCGAGCCGAGCGCCACGTCGCCGGCGTTGCTGGCGTTGGCGAGGGCGCCCAGCGCGATTGCATTCTGGGCGCCGGCATTCGCTCCTACGCCGAGAGCGGTCGCTTGAAAGGCGGTTGCAAACGCGTTCTGGCCGATCGCGGTGCTGGACGTGGCTGTGGCATTGGCGTTGGCACCGACGGCGGTGCTGTATTGGCCCGAGGCCTTGGAGATGTATCCCATCGCCGTTGCGTCAAGCGCCGATGCGACGGCGCCGCTGCCGAAGGCCGAGGCGTTGGCGTCGGAGGCGCTCGAATTGGTGCCGGCCGCGATGGCGTTTGTCCCCGTCGCGGTCGCGACTGGTCCGATAGCAACGGAGTCCGTGCCCGTTGCGGACGAGTCCGCCGCCGTCGAATTGGCGTGGAAATACTTGATGCCGCCACCGGTGCTGATGCTGTTGATCGTGTTGCCGAGATTGGTGATGTCGGCGGTGTTGGCGGCGATGGCCGTCGTGTTCTGCGTCACCTGCTGGTTGGTGGCGAAGAGCTGCGAGCCATTGATGGCGTCGGTCGACGAATTGCTGAGCCGGCCCGCCGCGACATTGGTGATGGTCCGCTCCGCGCCGAGCGCGCCGACGCTGACAGTGCTCGTCGGCGTCGTGCCGGCGAAGCTGTAGGCCGTGCCGCCGATCGTCGCGCCGCTGGTGCCGACCGCCGTCGCGGTCACCGAGCCCGAACCGAGCGCTACGTCGCCGGAGCTTGCCGTCGCCGTCGCGCCGTTGCCCAGCGCGACATTGCCGGCAAGGCCGGCTGCACCCGCCGTCGAGCCATTGCCCAGCGCCACGGAGCCTTGCCCGACGGCCTTGTTGTTGTTGCCGATGGCAACCGCGCCTGCGGCCTGGTTTGCGGCTGTGGCGGTTGCCGTGCCGTCGCTGTTGGCGATGTTGTTGGCGCCGCCGGTGAAGGCGCCGGTGCCGCTGGCATAGCTCGGATCGCCGATGGAGACCGCGCCGTTGCCGTAAGCCGTGTTGCCCGAACCGATGGAGACGGCCTTGCCGCCGGTTGCCACCGCATTGGTGCCCATGGCGACCGCTTCGGCCGAATCCGCCTTGGCGTTGTTGCCCACGGCGATGGCGCTCGTGGCGCTGGCGGTGGAGAGGGCGCCCAGCGCAACCGCATTCTGGGCGCCGGCATTCGCTCCTACGCCGAAAGCGGATGCTTGAACGCCGGTTGCAAACGCGTTCTGGCCGATCGCCGTGCTGGACGTGGCGGTGGCGTTTGCGTTGGCGCCGACGGCGGTGCTGTATTGGCCCGAGGCCTTGGATATGTACCCCATCGCCGTTGCGTCAAGCGCCGACGCGACGGCCTCACGTCCTACGGCAGCGGAATCAGCGCCGCTGGCGACAGATCCCCAGCCTGCGGCTGTCGCATAGTTGTTGCTGGCCGTGGAACTGGTGCCGAGGGCTGTGGAATTGCCTCCCGAAGCAACGGACAAGGTGCCCAAGGCATTGGCGCCTGCCCCGGTGGCACTGGCCTGGACGCCGAGGGCAACGGAATTGACACCGCTCGAGATCGTACCTTGGCCAAGTGCCATCGCTCCGCCTGTACCGGAGGCTGCCGCATTCAGGCCGATTGCGACGCCGTATTGGGTCGACGCACTGGCGTTGCTTCCCATCGCAACGGCATCGGCGGAAGATGCTTTCGCGGCGGTGCCGAGCGCGACGGCAGAAGCGCCGGAAGAGACCGAATTCGTGCCGATCGCGATGCTGTTGGGCAGTGCGGTGTTGGCCTGAACACCCGCCAGTGCGCCGACGCCGAATGCGATGGACTGGTTGCCCCAGGCACTGGCGGTGTTGCCCATCGCCGTTGCGCTCGTTCCGGTCGCTTTGGTCAGGACGCCTATGGCAACGGTGTTTTGCTGATTTGCCGTGACATCCGTACCAAGGGCGATGGCGCCCTGCGAGAGCGCGCCTGATCCCGCGAGGGTGCGCCCGCCAATGTTGATGGAGTTGATGCTGGTCGCGGTCGCCTGGAATCCAATGGCGACGGCATTCTGGTTGCTTGCGACAGCGCTGTTACCTTGGGCAATCGAATCCACGCCGGATGCCGTTGCCCCGAACCCGAGCGCGGTGGCGCGCAATCCGGTCGCCCGGGTAACAGGGCCGATCGCGGTCGAGTTGACTCCGTCGGCACGCGCATTATTGCCAAAAGCGGCCGCGCTTGTGGTTGCAACCGAATTGACGCCAATAGCGCTTGCTGCGTCCCCGTTGGCCTTGGCGTTCCCGCCCACGGCGAGGGCATTGACGCCGGTTGCGCCTGCGAAGACACCTATGCCTATGGAATTGAGGCCATTGACACCCATCGCATAGCCGATGGCGATCGTGCCGTCGCCCGTTGCACTGTTGGAACTGCCCAACGCCACGCTGTTATTGCCATTCGTCGCGGCGCCGTTACCGATGGCGACGGCGTTGCCGCCGGTCGCCGAACCGCCGCCAGCCTGATATTGTGCCTGGGCCGGTGTGGCGAGGCCGAGCGCGGCGATCGCGGCCAGGCCGCCGAGCACGCTGGCCGGGCTCACGCCACAGGCCAGAGCCGAACGCACGCTGGTGCCGCTTCCCAATGTTCCCAGACCCATATTCTTGCGACCGAATCCAAGAACCCGGTGAGCCATGCGCAGCACCGCCATCAGGCGGCGCCGCACCGAGCGGCTGTCGGCCGCGCCCGCGATCCAGTTTCCGACAAAGCTTGAAGAAAGTTCGATCCTTCTCCGCCCCTCGACGCGTTTGGTCATGCTAGTTTTTCCTCGCAATTGCCGAGGCGCTCTGATGTGCCGCACCATTCGCCTCGGTGGCCAAAAAATCTTCGAAATTGCGCGTCTTCTCCCGCAACGAGAGACCGACCTTCGCGCCTTGTTTTTCAATCAGCTGATAGGCGCTCGCGACCCATGGCTGCGTCGGTTCTGGAACCGTATGCAGTGCAGCCTCCGTCCGTTCCGGCGGCAGGCTTACCGCCACCAGCGCGCGGCAGAGATCGAAATGAAATCCCGGATCGCCTTCACCACAAGCCGGAGAGGTCAGTCCAAGCACGAAACAGGCCAGGAGATGGTCGAGTTCCGCAGCGCTGATCCGGCTGGCGTATTGGCGTTGCAGTGCAGCCCAGGCCGCTTCGGCCTTAGGCGCGAAGACCTCGATTTCCGCGAATTGAATGTCCATGGGACAATCCGACATGCTGTATCATCTGGTTGCTCCCCCGCCCCAAATGACTTCCATCGCGACCATGAGCACATTCGCGGTGCAGGTATTTTGGAATAATCCGGAATCTTTGTAGGAAAATCCGGTATTTGGTCCCTGCGCGACGACTGTGACTGCTCTGCCACACAACCTTCGACTATACTGAAGATCAATCGAGGTATCGCCACGGACAATCATGCGCGCCGCAACAAGCGTTAACGTTGCAGCTTCACCTGCCTGGGGGTTCTGTTCCGGTATCTGGACATGGTGACTGTCAAGTGGCTCTGGTCCGAGAATCCACTGAGATGAGCGACTTCCGCAATCGACAGGTCGCTCTCGATGAGAAGTTTTTCGGCGAAATCGAGACGCAGCCGCAGCAGATATTTGTGCGGCGGCTCGCCAAAAGTCTTGGTGAATGCCAGGATGAAATGGCTCGGCGACAGGCCACAGAGTGCGGCCAGCTCGGCCACCGCGATCTTGCTGGAAAAATTTACCTCCAGGAATTCCCGCACCCGCCGGGCGCTGCGGTTCGACAGACCGCCCTTTGGGGCTTGTGGCAACTTTCGCGCTCCTGCGTAGTTCCGAAGCAAATGGACGCCGAACATGGTGACCAACGAATCGACATAGAAGTCGTTTGGAGTTTCCCGATCCGTCAGTTCCGCCTTTAGCAACTGCGCGAGTTGCAGCGCCTGGAAGTCGACGGTCCCGTACGGCGGCGGTTGAAGCTCGGCATGGCCGGTGTCGAATTCACGCGTTGCCAGCTCGAAGAGACTCTCGGGGGTGAGCGCCACGATTGCGCTTTCCGTGGTGGATGACCTGGTCACCTTGCCGCCGAGATCGGCTGGGACGACCATGATCATACCGACGTCGCCGTCGTATTCGTGGACTTTGTCGCTGCCCAGCGATGCCGCTATCCCTGGTGAGGGTGTAAGCAGAACCGAAGCGAAATGTTCCGCCGCTTTGAATGTGTGTGATCCCGGCCGATGAACGACATGAGCCGCGCCGCCTCGAAACGTGACCAGGTAGCGCCCCGCGCTTTCCGGAATTCCGTCGAAGATGCGACGATCCGCGCGCCGCCGCTCTGTCCCGGCGCTTTCCTGGACGTTGCCTCTATGTTGCATCTTCGTCTCTGCCACTGCTGCGCCGATCAATCCAATCCTGTGCTGTATCGAGGCGCCCAGAATTCACGTTTGCTCCTGGGCGTTCCTTCGAATCCTACAGATGCTGCTTTATATTGAAAAGAAGAATTTGAGCTCAAGCGAAAATTTTACCAGGATTTTGACTATAAATTTACAGGTTTGAATTTTTAGCCAAGGCTACCTGAATATTTTCCGATCTTATCTTACCATTTTTAGCCTAGTTATTGTGCACAGTGCGCCGTCACAATCCAGCGTTGTATTCTGAATATAGATCGCGCGGCCATTGACAGAGCTGGTCGACTATCTGTCATCGCCACGGACGATCCAGCAGCAGTTATCGCCCGAACCATGGCTTCTTTCCCTTGTGCTTCTTCATGGCGGTGGCCAAATGGCCTTGATCCGAAAATCCCGCGAGGTAGGCGACTTCGGCGATGGCGACCCTCCGGGAGCGATCCAGGGCTGCGGACAGAGCATATCCCGCTCCCTCGCATGGTTGCTCTTCTGGGATTGGCATTTTCGGGGATTGTGTCGAGGGCGTGCCGATCGACCCGATCGGCGCCTGCGCTGCGTTCCTGAACCTCGCCCGCATTTTTCATTCAGCCTTGCCTCAGCCGCTTTGCCAGCCCATCGAAATTCCGTGCCGTGCAAACAGCCAACCCGGAAATCCGGACGGTAATTTGTATCCCCCATAGTCCTGCCCAAAGGCAGCGTAGCGCATCCCGCGGATAGAAAAAACATTGTAGGTGAAGAAAAAAGTTCGCGCGAGAAAAACATGGCCTGGCTTGGCCGGCGCTACGGAATTATCCGGCTCACGCAGGCCTGCTAAAGATCGCCTCGGCGTTTCTCGTACAGATCCCAGGACAGCTCGACCATGGCCAGAAGAACGTCTTCCTGGCTCCACCCGGCGGCAACCGCCGCCTCGACAATTCCGCGGACGAGCGGCAGCAATTGCCGCTCGCATTCGGCCGAAAGGTTGGCCTCGGCGCCGTCGGCAGGCGGACTATCGAAATCAAATCCCACCATCGGCGTTCCCCCGCCATCAATGATCTAATGAAATGTATGTCTCTGCAATCATACACCCGTCTAATATACATCAATCGGTAACGAAACACAGCAGCGTCGAGATTGACAGGGCATGGCCGCCCCGATTGCAGCGGCTCCATGGTTCGTCTGGACGTCTTTTTTGGCCTCCTGTTGCCGGCATTGCATATCTTGGATGCGAACCCCAGGCATTCGCGTAAAGCTATCGGAATCCTGGCGGGGGTTTGCCGCATGGAGCGGCGAACCTGCCGCTTCATGACATCGATGAAGTCGATCAGGTCACCGGGCCGAGCAGGACCGAGCCATCCGGCACCCCGCCATCGATCGGGATGGCTCTGCGGTTTGCGCCCGCCGCCATCGGCTGGCCGATGTCGGACGTCACGATGACCGGGCTCTTCGACGGCACGCGGTCGTAGAGGTCGATGATGTCCTGATTTATCAGGCGCACGCAGCCTGACGAGACGGATTTGCCGATCGAGTTCCATTCCGGCGAGCCATGCAGGCGGTAGAGCGTGTCGACGTTGTCGTGGAACAGGTAGAGCGCGCGGGCGCCGAGCGGGTTCTTGAGGCCGCCGGGCATGCCGCCGTTCTTGGCGCTGTATTCTTCCAGTTCAGGCTGGCGGGCAACCATCTCATCGGGCGGCGTCCATTTCGGCCATTTCTGCTTCCACTGGACGACGGCGTCTCCCGACCATTCGAAGCCGGCGCGGCCGAGGCCGACGCCGTAACGGATCGCCTGGCCGCCTTCGCGCACCAGATAGAGGAAATGGTTGGTCGTATCGACGATGATGGTGCCTGGCCGCTGGCCGGTCGGATCGGGAACGATCTGGCGCAGGAACTGCGGGTCCATCTTCTTGATCGGGATGGCCGGGAGCTCGAACCCGCTGTCGGAAATCGGGCCGTACATCGTCGCATAGTCGCCGAGCGGCGGCTCGTCATAGGTCGGCGGTGGCGGTTCGACCGGCGCCGGCGCCGGGCCGGTGGTGGTGCAGGCGGAGACCGCAATCGAAGCGGCGCCAAGGGCTGCAGCATTCAGAAAGCCGCGACGGCTCAGGCGATAGGGGTCGATTTCGGTCTTCAACATGGTTGCCTTTTTTAAGTCTCGAATCGCAAGAAAGCGTGAATGCCTTCAAGCGGCGCAGTGGTCGGCCTCCCCCAATGCCTGACGCGATAGGCGGTTCCGATTCTGGCCTGAGGGTGGACAAACAAAGGCGAAGCTGTGACCGCCCTGCCACTGTTGCTCGAAGGCAACAGAGTGATCAGCCGCCGGTCAGCAGGCCTTCAAGCGACGGCAGGATCAGCGCCGGCGGGAAATCCCGGTATTCCTCGGGCTGGTTGGCGCGGTTGATCCAGACGGTGCGAAAGCCGAATTTGGTGGCGCCGGCGATGTCCCAGCGGTTGGACGACTGGAACGAGACGGCGCCCGGATAGAGCCGCCAGCCCGTCGCCACCATGTCGTAGGTCGACGGGTCGGTCTTGAAGCGCCTGACGGCGTCGACCGAAAAGATATCGTCCAGCACCTGGTCGAGGGCGGCCGACTTGACCGCCGCTTCCAGCATCTCGGGCGAGCCGTTGGACAGGATTGCGAGCTTGGCGCCGGATGCTTTCAGCGCCTTGAGCACGGCCGGCACTTCCGGATAGCAGTCGAGCCGCCAATAGGCTTCGAGCAGCTTGGCCTTCAGTCCCTTGTCGGCGGAGGGAACCTTGAGCAGGGCGAAATCGAGCGCCTGTTCGGTGAGCTGCCAGAAATCGGCATAGCCGCCCATCAGCGTGCGCACCCAGGAATATTCCAGCTGCTTGGCGCGCCAGATTTCCGAAAGCAGCGGGCCGTCGGGGCCGATCTCGCCGTCATGACGGCGCACGGCTGCGTGCACGTCGAACAACGTGCCATAGGCGTCGAAAACGTAAGCCGCGTAATGCATGGCGACAGTTTTGAGGGCAGGCGGCGCAAGGTGCAAGCATCGATTGTAGTCTTGATCGCTTTGTTGGGCGCTCTGGCCTCAACAAAAACCGCTCCATGCCGGTTGACGGCGCCGGTCAAAGCATCTTCCAATGCTTGGCACAGGCAGCTTTGAAGCGGAACCGAACAATGACACTGGCGACTGCGGCGCTATCGGCGACATGGACCTTCGTCGACGGCGACTGGTACGAAGGCAACGTCGCCATTCTGGGTCCGCGCAGCCACGCCATGTGGCTCGGCACCAGCGTCTTCGACGGCGCCCGCTGGTTCGAAGGCGTCGCCCCCGATCTCGAACTGCATGCCGCCAGAGTGAACGCCTCGGCGATCGCGCTCGGCCTCGCGCCATCGATGAACGTCGACCAGATCGTCGGCCTGACCTGGGACGGGCTGAAGAAGTTCGACGGCAAGACAGCGGTCTACATCAGGCCGATGTACTGGGCCGAGCATGGCGGCTATATGGGCGTGCCGGCCGATCCGGCCTCGACCCGTTTCTGCCTCTGCCTTTACGAATCGCCGATGATCTCGCCGACCGGCTTTTCGATCACCGTGTCGCCGTTCCGGCGGCCGACCATCGAGACCATGCCGACCAATGCCAAGGCCGGCTGCCTCTATCCCAACAATGGCCGCGCCATTCTCGAAGCCAAGGGACGCGGCTTCGACAATGCGCTGGTGCTGGACATGCTGGGCAATGTCGCCGAGACCGGAACCTCGAACATCTTCCTGGTCAAGGACAGCCACGTGTTGACGCCGGCGCCCAACGGCACCTTCCTGTCCGGCATCACCCGCTCGCGCACCATGACGCTGCTTGGCGATTACGGCTTCAACACCACGGAGAAGATGCTGTCGGTGCGCGACTTTCTTGAAGCCGACGAGATATTTTCGACCGGAAATCATTCCAAGGTCGTGCCGATCACCCGCATCGAGGACCGCGATCTGCAGCCCGGGCCGGTGGCCAAGAAAGCGCGCGACCTTTATTGGGAATGGGCGCATTCGACTTCCGCCGGTTGAGCCGCTAAAAGGCAATTGGCGCTTCATTCCGGAGTTGTTCCAGATCAATGCAGCCCTATCTTAATCCGGTATCCGCACCGGATTTTTCCATGAGGAGTATGACCGATGGCTTTTGAATTGCCCGCCTTGCCCTACGACTACGAGGCCTTGCAGCCTTACATGTCGAAGGAGACGCTGGAGTATCACCACGACAAGCACCACAAGGCTTATGTCGACAACGGCAACAAGCTGGCCGCCGAAGCGGGCCTTGGCGATCTGTCGGTCGAAGAGGTGGTCAAACAGTCGTTCGGCAAGAATGCCGGCCTCTTCAACAACGCAGCCCAGCACTACAACCACATCCATTTCTGGAAGTGGATGAAGAAGGGCGGCGGCGGCAACAAGCTTCCGGGCGCCCTGCAGAAGGCTTTCGACGCCGACCTCGGCGGCTACGACAAGTTCAAGGCCGACTTCATCGCCGCCGGCACCACGCAGTTCGGTTCGGGCTGGGCCTGGGTCTCGGTCAAGGACGGCAAGCTGGCGATCTCCAAGACGCCGAACGGCGAGAACCCGCTCGTCCATGGCGCATCGCCGATCCTCGGCGTCGATGTCTGGGAACATTCCTACTACATCGACTACCGCAACGCGCGGCCGAAATATCTCGAGGCCTTCGTCGACAGCCTCATCAACTGGGACCATGTCCTTGAAATGTACGAAGAGGGTCGCGCATGACCCCGAAAATCGTCTTCGATCTTCGGAAAGGATCATGCGCAAAATCAAAGCGTTACAGCGTCCTTTGCGCGCCAGGAATGGCGCGCGGCGCTGTAAGAGCCTGATCGACCCAGAGAAGCCCCGGTACTCCGGGGCTTTTCTTTCTCAGCTGAAGCAGCAGGCACACAAAATTCGGCAGAATCCGGCCGGCGGACAGGGAATAATCCCGGCCCGCCCTCCGTTAACGTTAGGTCGCGACCCCTCATCATCCTGGAGCCAATTGAATGAGAAAGCTTGTTATCGCCATCTCTATGCTCAGCCTTGCCGCCTCGGCGGCTTTTGCCGACCCGATCCTCGACCGACAGGGACTGATGAAGGAACGAGGCAAGATTGTCGGCGGCCTGTCGAAGATCGCCAAGGGCGAAGCGGACTTCGATGCCGCCGCCGTGCTGACGGCGCTGCAGGCGCTGCAGGTCAACGCGGAAAAGTTCGATGTCGATACGCTGTTCCCGCCCGGCAGCGACAGCGGTGATACCACCGCCTCGCCCAAAATCTGGAAAGACATGGCGGGCTTCAAATCGACCGAAGACAAGTACCTCGCCGACGTCAAGGCCGCAGTCGCCGCCGCACCCGCCGATGTCGATGCGCTGAAGGCGCAGATCGATACGCTCGGCAGTGATTGCGGCACCTGCCACAAGACCTATCGGGTGAAGAAGAGCTGATCCCGGGCAATGCCCTTGTGGAAAAAATTTGTCGGCGCCGCCCTTGTCCTGGGCGTCGTCGGTGCCGGCGCCGGCTGGCTGTTGTCGGCGCCGGTCAAGCTCGACACTGACACCCTGGCGCAGCTCGGCCCCGGCGACGCCGCCAGGGGCAGGCGCATTTTCAATGCCGGCGGCTGCACCTCCTGTCACGCCAAGCCGGGCTCGCAAGGCGACGGCCGTTTGCAACTGGTCGGCGGCCTCGAGCTCAAGACGCCGTTCGGCACCTTCGTGCCGCCCAACATCTCGCAGGATCCCAAGGACGGCATCGGCGCCTGGACGGTCGAGGACCTTGCCAACGCCATGCTGAAGGGCGTGTCGCCGTCGGGCGAGCATTTCTATCCAGCCTTTCCCTACGCGTCCTACGCCCGCATGAAGCCGGCTGATATTGCCGATCTCTATGCGTTCCTGAAGACGCTGCCGGCGGTCGCCGGCAAGGCGCCCGACAATTCCCTGACTTTCCCCTTCAACATCCGCCGCGGCCTCGGCCTGTGGAAGCGGCTCCATCTCAGCAAGGAGCCGGTGACTGCCTTTGCCGATGGCACGCCTGATCTGGTACTCGCCGGCCGCTATCTGGTCGAGGGGCCCGGCCATTGCGGCGAATGCCACACGCCGCGCGATGTCACCGGCGGCACCAGGAAGAGCCAGTGGCTGGCTGGCGCGGCGGCCGCCGAAGGCAGCGGCATCGTGCCGAACATCACATCGGGCGAAGGCGGGCTCGGTGACTGGTCGGAAGCCGACATCGCCAACTATCTCGAAACCGGTTTTACCCCTGATTTCGATTCGGTCGGCGGCGCCATGGTCGACGTGCAGCGCAACATGGCCGAACTGCCGCCGGCAGATCGCGCGGCGATAGCCGCCTATCTCAAGGCGGTGCCGCCACATCCCAACGGCTACCCGGTGCGCAGCAAGCCGGCCAAGTGATCCCGGCTACAGGTGGCCATCTACAGGTGGCGATCGCCGAGGAAGTCGAAGCCCGTCTCGAAGAAATGGCTGTAATTGCAGGTCAGTTCCTCGCCGGGTGCGATGTCGCGCAAGGCATAGGTTTCCTCGGGCGAGGAGACATCGCAATTCGGTTCGTCGTCATGGTTCATGTAGCGGGCGTCGTCGGCTTCGAAGACGATGTAGTTCGGATCCCGGCGGTCTGGATAGGAATAACGGTCGAGATAGTTCTTCACCGGGCCGCTCTCGCCTTCATAGGTCTCGACGTCGATGATCCGGTCGAATCTGGGGTCGAGCTTCCAGACCAGCGTGCCCTTGGCAATGTGGTTCCTGGCGAAAACCCCGATGCCCTGGATCGGTGATTTCTCGAGATAGGTGTCGACGAGCAACATAGTGGCCCCTTTGCGTATGTCATGGTCTGGAAGGTGGCGCGCATGGGTAGCGCGCAGCCATTGCAAATGCGAGTGAAAATGAGCAGCCCGGAATTCAAAAAGTGACGACCGGCGCGCCTCGACAGGCGCGCCTTTCGCATCGACATCAGCGCTGCTGCAAAGCCAGACGAACGCCTAACGCGCAGTAGATGCCGCCAACCACCTTGCCTTGCCATTTCACCACCGACGGATTGCGGCGCAGGAACGTGCCGAGCCGGCCCGCACTCACGGCAAAGACGACTGTGCTGAAAAGGCCGAGCAGAACAAAGATTATGCCCAGCGTCATCAGCTGGAGCATCACCGATCCGTTTTCAGGCCGCACGAACTGGGGCAGGAAGGCGAGGAAGAAAAGCGCCGTCTTTGGATTAAGCACTTCGGTCAGGACAGCTTGACGAAACGCCTTGCTGGCGGAGATCGCGAGTGCGCCGGCAGTAGGGTCGGCCGGTATTCTCTCGATGATCGCGCGAATGCCGAGGTAAACCAGATACGCCGCGCCGATGTATTTTACGACGCTGAACAGCGTTGCCGAAGTGGCGATGATCGCCGAAATGCCGACCATCGCCATGATGGTATGGAACACATCGCCAGCCGCGACGCCCGCGCCCGTCGCGACGCCAACCCTGGTTCCGGAACTCGTCGCGCGCGCGACCGTCAAAAGCGTGGCTGGGCCAGGAATAAACACAAAGCCAAGCACAACCGCTATGTAAGCCGTCAAGGTGGATAGATCGATCATTGCGACGCCTCCGTTGCATTCTCAGCCTTGCCCGTAACCTCGGGTTCGGGCTTGGCCGTAACCTTGAGCGCGAAGGAGTAGGTATAGGCGATCTCCTCCAGCCTTGAAAAGCGGCCGGAGGCGCCGGCATGGCCGGAATCCATGTTGATCTTGAACAGCACCGGATTGTCGCCGCTCTTGCGCTCGCGCAGCCGGGCCACCCATTTGGCCGGCTCCCAATAGGTGACGCGCGGATCGGTGAGGCCGGCCAGCGCCAGTATCGGCGGGTAGTCGTGATCGGCGACATTGTCATAGGGTGAGTAGGCGGCGATCGTTTGGTAATCTTCCGCCGACGCGATCGGGTTGCCCCATTCCGGCCACTCCGGCGGCGTCAGCGGCAAGCTTGCGTCGAGCATCGTGGTCAGCACGTCGACAAAGGGAACCTCGGCAACGATGGCGCCGAAATTTTGCGGCGCCATGTTGGCGATCGCACCCATCAGCATGCCGCCGGCCGAGCCGCCTTGCGCGACGATGCGGTCGTGATGGGTGTAACGCTCGGCGACGAGATGCTGCGCGACGGCGATGAAATCGGTGAACGTGTTCATCTTGTGCGCCCGTTTGCCGTCGTCATACCAGCCATAGCCCTTGTCCTTGCCGCCGCGGACATGGGCGATGGCAAAGACAAAGCCACGGTCGACCAGCGAGAACCAGTTGGTGTTGAACGCCGCCGGAATGGCAATGCCGTAAGAGCCGTAGCCGTAAAGCAGGCACGGTGCGGAGCCATCGAGCGGCGTGTCGCGGTGGTGCAGCAGCGAGACCGGCACCAGTTCGCCATCGGCGGCCGGCGCCATCAACCGGCGCGTGACATAATGATCCGGATTGTGACCGGACGGCACTTCCTGGGTCTTCAGCAGCACACGCTCGCGGCTGCGCATATTGTAGTCGAAGACCTGCGCCGGGGTCGTCATCGACGAATAGGTGAAGCGCATGATCTCGGTGTCGTATTCATAGGACCCCGACAGGCCGAGCGAGAACGCCTCTTCGTCGAACGAGATCAGATGCTCCTCGCCGCTGCGGCGATCGCGAACGACGATGCGCGGCAGCCCTTCCTTGCGCTCGAGCCTGACCATATGATCCCTGAAGCCGACCACCGACAGGATCAGCCGGCCTGGCTCGTGCGCCACCAGCTCTTCCCAATTGGCGCGAACCGGGTCATCAGCCGGCGCCGTCATGATCTTGAAGTCCTTGGCGCCGTCGGCATTGGTGAGGACGAAGAAGATGTCGCCGCCTTCTTCCAGATCATATTGCAGGCCAGTCTCGCGCTTTGCCACCAGCTTTGGCTCGGCGAAAGGCTCATCGGCGCGCATCAGGTGATATTCCGAGGTTTCGTGATCGTTGATCCCGATCATGATCCATTCGTTGGAGCGCGTGCCGCCGACATCCATGAAGAAGCCGGGATCGGTTTCCTCATAAATCAGCCGGTCATTAAGGGGGCTGCCGCCGAGCGCGTGGAACAGCACCTTGGACGGGCGATGATTGTCGTCGAGCCTTGTGTAGAAGAAGCCGTCATCGGCGGCATTCCAGACGCCGCCACCACTGGTGGCCTCGATCTGGTCGCTCAGTTCCTTGCCGCTGGTGAGATCGCGCACGCGAAGTGTGAAGAATTCAGAGCCCTTGTCGTCGAACGCCCACAACAGCTTGCGGTGATCGGCCGAATGGTCGACGCCGCCGAGGCGGAAATAGGGCTTGCCCTCGGCTTCCGCGTCGCCATCGAGCAGGATCTGCTCATCGCCGCCATCGCGCGGCATGCGGAAATAGCGGGGCTGTTCGCCGCCAAGCTTGAAGGATGAGCCGTAAGCATAGGGGCCATCCTTCATCGGCACCGTCGAATCATCTTCCTTGATGCGCCCCTTCATCTCGCCGAACAGCTGCTTCCGAAGCTCTAGCGTATCGGCCATAAGCACTGCTTGATAGGCGTTTTCGGCTTCGAGATGGGCGCGGATGCGGCCCTCAAGCAGGGAAGGGTCCCTGAACATCGCCTGCCAGTTCTCGGCCCTCAGCCAGGCATAGTCATCTGTGCGGGTAATGCCGTGATGCGTGTCGAAGACGGGGTGTTTCTCGGGGCTCGGCGGGCTGGCGGTCGGAAAAGCTGAGGTCTTGGTCATTGCGTCTCACTGAAGAAATTACTTGAATGGCAAATGAACACGCCGATCAGCGCGGGTTCAAGGGCCGGGATGTATTGGTTGCGGCGGGCTCGGGAGATGAGCCAAAAGGAGAGGATGATGAATTTCCATATCAACACCGCTGCGGCTCTCGCCGTCGTCGCTTCGACCGTTCTGGCTTTCACCGGCCAGTCTCATGCAACCGCGTTCGCCGCTTGGCAAGTGGCTGGCGTGCCGTTCGGCGACACGCTCAACGTTCGCAAATATCCGTCCGGCACCTCGCAGAAGCAGGCCGCCTATCCCAACGGGACGATCCTGCAGATGACCGGCAAGTGCACCGGCGGCTTGAATCTTCTGGAGATCGCCGGCCAGCCGCACTGGAAACAGAAACAGGCAATTCGCTATCAATGGTGTCAAGTTTGGCACGACCCGGCGCAAAATGGTGGTTTTGTTAGTGGCTGGGTCTATGGAAAATACCTCACGCCGTATTGAATCCGGTCAGACCGAAGATCTTCTTCGGCGTGTTTCGCCAACGCTTTGCAACTTGCGGTTTGGTACGAATCCGACAATCAGCCGCCCAAACCTCGAAGCATAGACCAAGCATCGCTGCCCACTTTATGAGTCCTTGCTGATTTAGCGGTGGTGTGACCTTACGTCATGCTAGTCCTGGTCCGACCAGAAAATATCGCGAAGTTACAGAGTGCACGAAAGATTGAAGCTGAAGAGCGACTATTCGATGAATATCGTTGAATATAGCGCAAGATGCGAATTGACTTACTTTGTCTGTGGGCTCATTAAGATGCCCGGACGCGAATCCATGAAGCTCTTCCCGCGTGAAATTCGCGCCATGCCCGATCTTCCAAAAAGGGCGCAAACAGAAACATCCTTCGTTGGGGCCTAAACCATGGATATCGTCGAAACACCTTCCAGAAATAGCGATGCGCTGATCGAGCTGACCGCCGATGTGGTGGCAGCCTATGTCAGCAACAATCCCGTGCCGGTCGGCGAATTGCCGAACCTTATCGCTGATGTCCATGCCGCTCTCGGGCGCGTGGGCGGAGCAAGCGAACAGCCTCCGGCCGACAAGCAGAAGCCTGCGGTAAACCCGAAGCGCTCTGTTCATGACGATTACATCGTCTGCCTTGAAGATGGCAAGAAGTTCAAGTCGCTGAAGCGCCACCTGATGACCCATTACGGTCTGACGCCCGATGAATACCGCGAGAAGTGGAATCTCGACGCCAGCTATCCGATGGTTGCCCCCAACTATGCCGCTGCCCGTTCGCAGCTGGCCAAGAAGATGGGCCTCGGCCGCAAGCGCAAGGGGCGGTAACACCGGCTCCAATGGACAAGATCAACGGCGCCCCTTACGGCGCCGTTTTTGTTCCTAGAACAATTCCAGGAAAACTGCCGAGCGCTTTCCCTTGGAATTGCGTCGAAAGAAGAGAAGATAGAGCAATCAAGCAGTCTGCTTGAGAGCCATCTCGGCGTCCCGCTTGACGCGCTTGACCATCGAGCGCAGGCCATTGGCCCGCTGCGGCGACAGATGTTCGTCGAGGCCAAGCGACCTCAGCGTCGCCTCGGCGTCCGTTTCAAGGATCTGGCTGGCAGTCCGTCCCGAAAACAGCGCCAGCATGATGGCGACCAGACCGCGCACGATATGAGCGTCTGAATCGCCTGTGAAGGTGATGACCGGATCGGCGCCCGGCGCTCGGCTCGTGGTCAGCCAGACCTGGCTGACGCAGCCCGGCACCTTGTTGGCGGCGTTGCGTTCGGCGTCGGGAAATGGCGGCAGCGCTTCGCCGAGCTCGATCACATAGCGATAGCGGTCTTCCCACTCGTCGAGCAGGGAGAAGTCGTCGCGGATCGTCTGGATCGTCGTGGCCATTGCTCGGGATATAGTCATCCGCGGCTGCGGCGTCACGGAAAAAGAAGAAAAGCACCGCAGGCATCGAGAGGTCCGACCGGCCTGCGGTGTCGCTGTAGATACAGCTGAAACGGTGTTTAGTTCTTCGCCACCAGCTTGGCAGGTATGTTGACTGTCGCCGGCAGCACGATGTCCTTGGCGACGCTGCCGGTGGCCAGCGATGTATCGGGCGAGGTCTCGGCGCTCTTGTCGTCCAGCATGGCGGCGGCGATCTTGGCGGTTTCCTTGGCCCGGGCGCTGATCGTATGCATCGCCGACTTGCCGGTTTCGCAGACGTCCGGCTTACGCTCGCAAATGCCGGCGATGTCGCCGACCGCTTCGCGCGCCGCAAAAAGCGCCTGGAACGGCCCGACGCTTTCGCGGCCATCCTCGTCGGGGCCGACGGTCAGCGGCAGCGCCAGCAACACCAGCGAAAACCAGAACGCCATTCTTATCAAAAAGCCCATCGATCTGCCCTCTCGTCCAATGACCGGATCATGCGTCCATGCGCAATGACCTCTTTATATCAGCGACAATGGCACATGAGGCGCAAAGGACGGCTTTCCTGCTCAGCGAAAATTTTCCTCAAATTTTAGGCAAATTCGAAGCGAGGCGTTTTGCAGTGCATTAGCCTCAAATGCCGGCAATTTTCTTAACCTTGCAGTAACCATCTAAGCGATTGTTGCGCATGGATATCTTCAGAAGAGCAGGCATGCCGGCTCAGGGTTTCGCAGCCACGGGCACGCCCTTTGCACATAACGCTCCGTTTACTATGGCTACAAATGGCGGTGCATTCCGGTGCCGGCGCTCCAATTTTTGCCGCAGCGCGCTCGTTGTTCCGGTCAGCCTTATTCATTCCTTAAACGCTGGATGCGAGTTTCAAACAAGCAAAAGCGACCTGCAAAGCAGGGCAGTCACGACCGGGTGCGAGTGCGTTGAGTTTGACAACTGCCAGATACATTGAACTGCCTGGCGCGCTGGCGGCCGGTTGCGAACGCATGGTCCATCCGGCCATCATCGGCCAGGGCGATCGCCTGCGCCAGCGCCGGTTCATCGGCATCATGCTTGCCGCTCCGTTCTTCGCCGCCGGTGCGGCGGTGACACTGGTCACCTCGGGCATGGGCGCCGCCGTCACCGTCGCAACCATTTTCGCCGCCTTCGGTCTTTGCTGGTTCGCCGCCTTGCTGGTGGCGGCGTCGGGCAAGATGACGCTGGCAGCCCAGGTTGCCCTTGCCGCCGGCGGTCTTGCCCTTGCCGGCGCCGTCGCGGCAGCAGGCGGCCTGGCGTCGCCGGTTGCGCTGCTGGCCCTGGCACTGCCATTCGAGGCCTGGTGGATCGGCGGTTCAAAGCGCGCGGCACTTTGGGGCGGCCTCTCAACCTTGGCCGCAATGCTGCTGCAGCCCTTTGTCGGCTCTGTCGTCCCGCTCGGAGGGGCGCAAGTCGCGGCGTGGCACTGGCTGCTGCCGCTCGCCTGGGGCCTGACGCTGGTTCCCCGGCTCGCAGCCCTCGGCGATGCCGCACGCGCGCAGCCCGCGCTGCTTCCAAACGACCGCCTTGAAGATATGATCGACGCCGTTGTCCTGCATGTCGCCCGGCATGGCGAGGTCCTGGATGCCTCGGCCAAGGCGCGCACCATCCTGAAGCTGCCGCCGGAACTGCTTTTCGGCGCCGGGCTGTTCGACCGCATCCACCTGTCCGATCGCGTCGCTTATCTCAGCGCGCTTGCCGACATGCGCGATGGCGCCCTGGCGCGCCGGCTCGATCTTCGGGTAAGGCTGCCGCAGGACGGCAGCGCCTCGACGGCCGACAATTACCGGCCATTTCAGCTCGAACTGATGCGTGCCGAAGAGCAGCAGGAGACCTTCACCCTGCTGCTGCGCGAGAACGACGAGACTGCCGAATTGCGCGACGAGCTTGCTGCCGCCAATGAGGCCGCAGCGTCGGCCGAGGTGGCAAAGGGCCGCTTCCTGGCGGTCGTCAGCCATGAGCTTCGGACGCCGCTCAACGCCATCATCGGTTTTTCCGACATGCTGCTGCATGAGATGTTCGGCGGCTTCAAGGACCCGCGCCAGAAGGAGTATGTCAGCCTGGTGAAGGAGTCGGGCCAGCATCTGCTTGCCGTCGTCACCTCCATCCTTGATGTCTCGAGGATCGAGGCCGGCGCCTACGCGACCGAGCCCGAACCGTTCCGATTCATCGAAGCGGTCGAGATGTGCCAGTCGATGATGCAGCTGCAGGCGAATGCCAAGAACATCGATCTCCAGGCGCAGATTGCGCCGGACGCCGGGGAGATCAATGCCGACCGTCGTGCCGTGCAGCAGATCCTGATCAACCTCGTCTCCAATGCGGTCAAGTTCACGCCCGATGGCGGCAATGTCGTCGTCGGCGCCAAGCGGATCGGCTCGCGGCTGCATTTCTGGGTCAGGGACACCGGCATCGGCATCGCCGAGGAAGATTTTGTCAATCTCGGAAAGCCGTTCATGCAGATCCAGAATGACTATACGCGCCGCTTCGAGGGCACCGGGCTCGGCCTGTCGCTGGTCAAGGGCCTGGTGGCGCTGCACGACGGCACGATGTCGATCGAAAGCATGCCGGGCGAGGGGACGACGGTCACGATCAGCCTGCCGGTGAACGGGCCGAAGAGGAGCGCGACCGACAGGAACGGCGTGCTGCCGATGCCCGCGACCAGGACGAAAGGCGACGCGAAAGGGGACAGGAATGGCTCGCTCCGCAAAACAGCCTAAGGCGGTCAAGCGCCGCAGCGGCGCGTTCGAGGCCGGCGCGATTGCGCTCGGCGGCGCGATCTCGCGCAATCCGGTCCTGGTCGGCGGGTCGACCGCCTTCCTGGTGACGCTGTTCTACGTTTCCGCCAACGCGCTGTGGTACCAGCCGTTTCCGCATGCCGGCGCCTTCTTCGCCACCCGCAGCATCGAGGGTTTTCCGCACCCCGGCGCGGACGAACCCGAAACCACCATCAACATCCTGCGGCCCGGCCCGGCACCGGTCAAAAGCGACCCGACCGTCGAGCAGGTCCAGGGCATCCTGAAGGATCTCGATTTCTACACGGGAACGGTCGACGGCATTTCCGGGCCGAATACCCAAAAGGCGATCCAGGCATACCAGCAGAAAGTTGGCCTGCCGGCCTCCGGTGAGATCGACGCCGTCCTGCTCGACCAGCTCGGCGCCAAGCAGACAACAGCTGGCATCCCGCATCCTGTGCCGAGGCCCGTGGATATGGCCGCCGCTCGAGTTGCCGCGCCCGAGGCCGCGCCTGCGCTCATCCCGGTTTCCGCGTCGGTATCCGCCCAGGCGCCCGATGCCCGCATCGTCAAGATCCAGGCCGGCCTGAAGGCATTCGGCAATGACGACATGCAACTCGACGGCGTCGTCGGCGCCCGCACCAAGGCGGCGATCAAGGAATTCCAGTCGCTGTTCGGCCTGCCGGAAACGGGCGAGCCCGACGAGGTCGTCTACGTCAAGATGCGCGAGATCGGCCTGACCAATTGAGGGTCAAGACGACCGCTCGCGGATAGCCGAAAATCCGGCTAAGACGCCGCGCATGTCCTCCGGAGCCTCGTCATGCGCGTAACCACCGAGTTTTGGGTGTCGGCCCTGCTGCGCCGTGTGTTCGGCGCCGGCGGCTTTGCGGCCGTCGTCAAGCGCGGCGCGACCGAGGCCGGCGCTGTCTTCGTGCTCTCCCGCGGCAGGCTGGGCGACGTCTCCCTGTTCGGCCCGGCGCCGCAGACGAGCTACGATTCGGACAAACCGGATGATCGCTTTTTCACGCTGCTCGGCGCCGGCGACGATGCCGCCGCGCTTGACGCCAGGCTTGAGCGGGAGAAAAAATTCGATCCCGACATCTGGGTGGTCGAAATCGAGGCCGGAACGGTTTCCGTCGAGGAGCTTCTCTCCGTCAAGACGCCTTGAGGCTGGCCCCTAAGCTGGCTTTGTCGACGTCCGGCGCTTGGTCGCCATTCGCGGCGACAGGGGTGTTGCCGCGCACCGCTCGCGACAATGTTTCGGCCTTCCAGCCGCGCACCTTGTCGAGCGCCGCCTCGTGGTGCAGCAGCCGGTAGCGGTCGAGGAAGATGCGGATCGCCTGCGGGTGCGGAAACTCCCGGGGGTAAACCGCGACCACGATCAGGAATGCCCTGTCCTCACTGAGGTCGAGCGCCCGCAGCGCGGCGAGCAGCGAGACATAGCTCGAATGCTCGGTCAGCGACCGCGCCGTCGAGAAGTCGATGTCGAGCGCGTCGGCAAGCGCGGTCTGGAAGAAGGCGGCGTTGCCGGTCAGCGCCGTCTCGCGCAGCTTGCTGTAAGTTGCTAAGCCGACGAAGGGATTGACCGATGTCGCCTCGCCCTCGGCGAGCATCATCGAGCGCAGGCGGCGCCTGGCGGTTTCGGCGGCGCTGCCGGGCAGTTTTGGTGCGCTGGGAGCGGCGGCAGCGGCTTCGGCGTCGGCGCCCGCCACGTCGGCGATCGGCTCGGGCTGCCGCACGCGCACCAGGGTCGGCTTTTCCAGCGCCTTGATCAACTGCGCGATGGTCGGGTTCAAATCCTTGCGGCGGGCAATGGCGCGCGCATGCGGCAGGCCGTGGCGGCCGATCAACGCGATCAGGTCGATGTCGCCCAGCGCCCGCGAACGGACGAGCAAGGGCGCGCAGACATCGACCGGCTCCTCGCAAAGCCGCCGCACCAGGGCGGCCGGCGCATATTCGCATTCGGACAGGGCGGCGGCGACATAGCGGCGCGATTCGTCCGGCACGCTGTCGAACAGCGGCAGCGTCAGATCCTCGAGCTGGGCGATCTCGCGGCGCGACGGGCGGGTCAGCGAGCAGAACGCCGACACGGCGGCGCGAAACAGCCTTTCGGCTTTTCCCGATTCTGTCCGTATGGCGATTTGCCTGAAATCCGAAGCTGACACGGAAGATACGCCCGACACTCGACACAACCCGGACCATGCTCAACCGCAACTGTGTCGGTTTCGCGCTAGGCCTGGAACAAACATCAAATTAGCCGCGATCCGTTAGCGCTCCGTTAACCCTCTGCCTGCCTTAATCACATTTGGAGGCGTTGCGTTGTGCTCCGGGGCAACCGAGAGGAATACGCGAACCATGGGCAGGGTACTGTCTTTCGTGCCGCGATCGGCACCAGTCAATCGAGCAGTTCAGGACACCGGTACGCCGGCGGCGGTGATCATTTTCCCCGGCGTCCGCTACGAGCATCCGCCATTGGCGGGCCAGGCGCGACCGGCGGACCAGCCGGGCACACCACGGACGCCTGTTCCGCACCACTGAATTTGCTGGTCGTCGGGGTGAGGTCAGTAGTCCTGCAGTTCGCAGGAGCTCTGGTCCAGGAACTGCGACACAACCGGCTTCCAGCTGTCGTCAGGCACCAAGGCGCGGATGACGAAGATGCCTTCCTCGATCGGCGCCTCGACGAAGATCGCCCCTTGCAGGTCTTCGGGAAGCTCCCTGCGCACGTCGATCATCTGTGCCGGCGTCAGCACCACGGTGTCCAGCTTGTTGCCGGTCGCCGTGCGGTCGTTGAATGAATAGAAATTGTGGCCGTTGCGGTCATAGACCGACACCGACCAGAACGGCACGCTGCCCGGCGCCTTGATCCGCACCATGCCTTCGGCAAGGTCGAAGCGGCAGGCGGCGGCGTAAAACAGCGGATCTACCGACTTCACCACCGGCGCGCCGCCCGCCTCGGCATCCAGCCTGGTCATCTTGTAGAGGTCGGACGCCATCGCCAGCCGTGACCAGGCATCGCGCTCGGTAAATTCCGGCACCAGCAAAAGCACCACGATGTGGATGATGCCGGCGCCGACCAGGCCGAGCAGGATGGCGTGCAGCAGCCTACGCATTGCAGCCAGCCTTGACGATCCGGGGCAGCGACACGTCGGAAAGGCCGGTGCTTGAGGCAATCGGCGTGTCGTAGAAGGTGAGCACGAAATACATCCGGCCAAAACCTTCGGTCAGAAGCCAGTTGCCGGGGGCCGGACGGTTGCCGACGGCGATGATCACCGAATTGTCGGGCTGACGCAGCACCTGGTAGGATTGCAGCGCCGCCAACCTTTGCTTGCCGGTGTCGACCACGCCGAGCGATTGATCCGCGGCATAGAGCGTCCAGAACCGGGCGGTGGGGAAACTGCCCTCGATCCTGTAGTCGCATTGCCGCTGAAGCTCATCGCCGGCCGCATCGCGTTCGGCGATGAAGGACAAGCCCTCGGCCTTGCCGAGCGCCAGCACGCCCTCGCGCGCCACGCGCGCCTTCGAATAGGGGTCGGCATCTTGCGTGCCGATCTCGGGGAAGGCGGTCCATTGGCCGATGCTGATCGCGCCGACGCCGCTCTGCGCCCGCAGCGCATACCAGACGCTGCCGCCGCCGAGGCCGATGGCCATGGCAAGCGAAAGCAGCGTGAAAAAGGCGGTCTTGAGCATGAAGAACCGGGACGAGAGAATTATCGTTCGGGGATATAGCGGGGCAGGCCACAGAGCAAGCAGCGCTGTGGAATCAAAGCGCCGACAGGGTCTCCGGTGTCTGCGGCGAGCCGAGCACGGGCGCGGCCTGGAACACCTTGGTCATCTCGCGCAGCGTCTGTGTCGTGCGGCTGGACAGCACCGCCGGGCGCTCGGCCGCGGCATCGGCGGCTGCCTGATCGGCATTTTTCTTCTCCGCTTCCTCGGCTTTGGCCGCGATCTCTTCGTCGACGAAGGGCTTGTCGAGGCCGGGGATCGGCTTCAGGTCGATATTCTGGTGCGCGTAGACCATCAGCCGCTGCCACACCATCGCCGGCAGCGTGCCTCCGGTCATGTTGCGGGTCGGGGTGAAGTCGTCATTGCCGAGCCAGACGGCAGCCGTGTAATTGCCGGTGAAGCCGACGAACCAGGCGTCGCGATAGGATTGCGTCGTCCCCGTCTTGCCGGCGACGACGATGTTGGGCAGCTGCGCGCGCCGCGCGGTGCCGATCGCCGGCACCGCAGCCAGCATGGTGTTCATGTATTTCAGAGCCTGTTCCGACAAAACGCGATGCGGCGCCGGCGCATCCTTGGCAAAGTCGTAGACGACATCGCCGGTGCGGGTGACGAGCTGGGTGATGCCGTGCCGCGAGCCGGCGAAGCCGTTCTGCGCGAACACGCTGTAGCCCGTCGCCTGGTCCATGACCGTCATGCCCGATGTGCCGAGCACCATGGTCTTGTGCGACTCCAGCGGCGATTCCACGCCGAATGATTCGGCCATCGCCTTGATCGGGCCGATGCCGAGATAGTCCTTGGCCAGCCGTACCGGCACGGTGTTGATCGATTTGGCGATCGCCGTGATCAGCGTCACGTTGCCGGCCGAGCCGCCATTGTAATTGTGCGGTGACCAGCCGCCCCAGCTGATCGGCCCGCCTGAGACGACGGAGTCCGGGGTGAACCCGTGCTCCATGGCGGTGGCGTAGACGTAAGGTTTGAACGAGGAGCCGGTCTGGCGCAGCGCCTTGGTGGCGCGGTTGAACTGGCTTGCGCCATAGTCGCGGCCGCCGACAATGGCGCGCACCGCGCCATTGGTCTCGATCACCACAACGGCGCCCTCGGTGACGTTGTATTCCTTGCCGAACTGGCGGAGATGGAATTCGACGGATTCCTCCGCCGCTTTCTGGATGTTGGCGTCGAAAGTGGTGTGGGCGACCAGCGAATGCTGGCCGGGCTTGGCGATTTTCTTGACCTCATCGAAGGCCCAGTCGAGGTAATAATCCGGGCTCTTCTGCTCGCCGCGGTCGACGATCTCGGCCGGATGCAGCCTTGCCTGCAGCACCTGGCCTTCGGTCATGAAACCGGAATCGACGAGGTTCGACAGCACCACATTGGCGCGAGCACGGGCAGCGGGCAGGTTGATGTGCGGGGCGTATTTGGTCGGCGCCTTGAACAGGCCGGCCAGCATCGCCGCCTCGGCGAGGTTCAGATCCTTGACGCTCTTGCCGAAATAGAAATCCGCCGCCGCCTCGATGCCGAACGTGCCGCCGCCCATATAGGCGCGGTCGAGATAGAGCTGCAGGATCTCCTTCTTCGACAGATTGGCCTCCAGCCACAGCGACAGGAAGGCTTCCTTGATCTTGCGCTGGAAGGTCCGCTCATTCGACAGGAACAGGTTCTTGGCCAGCTGCTGGGTGATGCTGGAGCCGCCCTGGACGACGGAATTGGCCCGCACATTCTCGAAGATGGCGCGCGACAGGCCGAGCACGTCGATGCCGTAGTGCTCGAAGAAGCGCCGGTCCTCGGTCGCCAGCACTGCTTTGATGACATGGTCCGGCATCTCGTCGACAGGCACGGAATCGCGCTGGATGATGCCGCGCTGGCCAATCTCGTTGCCGTAGCGGTCGAGGAAGGTGACGGCGAAATCGCCCTGACTGCGCCAGTCGCCGGTGGTGATCTGGAAGGCCGGCATCGCGAGTGCGAGCAGCACGACGACGCCACCGGCGCCCATCGTAAAACCTTCGCTCAGCACCTCGATGATGCCGCGTCGCCAGCCGGTGACGCGGAAGCGCCGCGAAAAAATGGTTGCCGATTCCCAGAACTGGCCGGCCTTGAAGCCGATTTCGTAGAGCGAGGAATCGATCCACGCGTCCACCGCCAGCAATGCGGCGGCGATCGGACCTCTTCGTCTTGGACGTCGTTCTAAAGGACTGGCCATTCCCGAAACTCACCCAACCCACCTGAGAACCGCAAGCGGGCAATTTCAGGGCGGGCATACCCGGCGAAGACTATTCTTCCATTTCAGCCCGGCTCACAAGGGCAGCCAGGCCACACCGCACGGTTTGTTGAGCGCCGCCCGGATCGTGACGCTGGAGGTCGACGCCGTCGATGCCGACGCCAGTGGCTTCGAGCCAGTCTGGCACAAGGGCCGGCGCGTCGGCTTCGTCGCCTCAGCCGGCTATGGCTACACAATAGGCAAAAGCGTCGCGCTGACGTTGCTGGGCGACGAATTCGCCGGGGAGGGGACCGCGCTTTGGGTGCACATTGTCGGCGTCGAGCGGCCGGCGCGAATTATTCCGGCCTCGCCATACGACCCCGAGGGCAGGCGATGCGGCAATGAGGAGTTTTGGCCATGGTCGATGACATTATAAGGGAGACCAGGCGCGAGCGCCGGCGCGGGCACACCGGTGAGGCCGGCAGCGGGTCAAGCCGCCACCCGAACTATCGCTCGCTCAAGAACCCGTTCCTGCCGCAGCCGGTGTTTTCGGACGACCGGGTCGCGGCCATCCACGACACGGCGTTGCGCGTGCTGGAAGAGCTCGGCATCAAGGTGCTGCTGCCGGAGGCGCGCACCATCTTCGCCCGCTCCGGCGCGATGGTCGACGAGGACAGCCAGATGGTGCGCATCGGCCGCGATATCGTCACCGCCGCACTGGCCTCGGCGCCAAAATCCATCCGGGCGCTGGCCGGCAATCGCAGCCGCGACCTCACGCTCGAACTCGGCTCGATGACGTTCCTCGCCGGGGCCGGGGCGCCCAACGTCACCGATCTCGAACGCGGACGGCGTCCGGGCACGCTCGCCGCTTTCGAAGAACTGACCAAGCTTGTTCAGAATTTCGACGTGCTGCATATGCTCGGCCCCTGGATCGAGCCTCAGGATGTCGACAACCGTTTGCGCCACTATGCCGTCAACCGTGCGCAGCTGACCCTGTCGGACAAGTTTCCCTTCGTCTTCGCCCGAGGCACGCCGCAGGTCGAGGACGGGTTCGAGATGATCCGGTTGGCGCGCGGCCTCTCGCAGGACGAGTTCCTGGCCGGCGTCCATTGCTATACCGTCATTAACACCAATTCGCCGCGCCAGCTCGATATTCCGATGGCGCAAGGCATCATCGACTTCGCCAAGGCCAGCCAGGTGTCCATCATCACGCCCTTCTGCCTGGCCGGCGCCATGGCGCCGATCACCGTCGCCGGCGCATTGACGCTGCAGCATGCCGAGGCGCTGGCTGGTCTCGCGCTGGCGCAGATGGTGCGGCCGGGCGCACCGGTGGTTTACGGATCCTTCTCCTCCAATGTGGACATGAAGTCCGGCGCACCGGCCTTCGGCACGCCCGAGCACGTCAAGGCGACGCTGGGCGCCGGCCAGCTGGCGCGCTTCACCGGCCTGCCTTGGCGGTCCGGCGGCGGCAGTGCGGCCAACATTTCCGATGTGCAGGCGGCGCACGAGACGCAGTTCGCGCTGTGGGGCTCGGTGCTTGCCGGCGCCACCGTCTGCATCCATGCCGCGGGCTGGCTGGAGGGTGGCCTCAGCGTCTCCTACGAGAAGCTGATCACCGATATCGAGGCATTGCAGACGGTTGCCGAACTCTGCGCTACGACCCCCGGCGACGAGGATTCGATCGGCTTCGAGGCGATCGCCGAAGTTCAGCCGGGCGGGCATTTCTTCTCCGCCGGCCACACCATGACGCGCTACCGCACCGCTTTCTACGAGCCGCTGGTCGCCGACTGGTCGAATTTCGGCAGCTGGACGCAGTCCGGTTCGAAGTCGGCCACCGAGCGCGCCACCGGCATCTGGAAGCGGACGCTGGCCGACTTCCAGCCGCCGGCGTCGGCCGTTGCCACATCCGATGTGCTCGACGAGTTCATTGCCCGCCGCACCGAAGAGGGCGGAGCGTTGCCGGTGTCGTGAGGTTGGCAGCCGTCACGTCGGCCGCTTGTCGCCGGTCTTCGACGGCTCGCGGCGAATCGGCCCGGCATCGGCCTGCCTGTGCTTGTCGGCGGCAATCCGGCGGATGCGATCGAAGCGGCTCTCCTCCGCCGGCTTGGTCGCGGATACAGCGTTTGGCTTCGGGGCGAATGTGATCATCTGTCGATCTCCCTGTCGTTGATGACTGGTCTTGACTGACTGACGGAAATTCCTGGCTCGCCGGGGAAATGTCCCCGGCAGCCTGTTCTGATTTATGCCCGCCCAGATTCCCAGGCGGGCAATTTTCGGGCGATGGTCAGTAGCCGCCCATCCCGCCACCGCCGCCCGCAGGCGCCGCATCCTTGGCCGGGATGTCTGTGATCATCGCTTCGGCGGTGATCAGAAGGGCGGCGATCGAGCCGGCGTCCTGCAACGCGGTGCGCACCACTTTCGCCGGGTCGACGATGCCGGCCTTGATCATGTCGACATAGACCTCGTTCTGGGCATCAAAGCCCTGATTCTGGTCCTTGCTGTCGGACAGCTTGCCGACGACGATCGAGCCTTCGACGCCGGAATTCTCGGCGATCTGGCGGATCGGCGCTTCGAGTGCCCTGAGCACGATCGAAATGCCTGCCGTCACATCGTCATTGGCGCCAGTCAGCCCGGCCAGCGCCGATCTGGCGCGCAGAAGCGCCACGCCGCCGCCGGGCACGATGCCTTCTTCCACCGCCGCGCGCGTCGCATTCAGCGCGTCGTCGATGCGGTCCTTCTTTTCCTTCACTTCAGACTCGGTGACGCCGCCGACGCGGATGACGGCAACGCCGCCGGCGAGCTTGGCCAGCCGCTCCTGCAGCTTCTCCTTGTCGTAGTCGGACGTGGTCTCCTCGATCTGGCCCTTGATCTGCGCGATGCGCGCCTGGATGGTCGCCTTGGTGCCGGCGCCGTCGATGATCGTGGTGGTGTCCTTCTCGATCAGTACGCGCTTAGCGCGGCCAAGCATCTCGATGGTGACGTTTTCGAGCTTGATGCCGAGATCCTCGGAAATCATCTGGCCCGATGTCAGCACGGCGATGTCTTCCAGCATCGCCTTGCGGCGATCGCCGAAGCCCGGCGCCTTGACGGCCGCGACCTTGAGGCCGCCGCGCAGCTTGTTGACGACCAGCGTCGCCAGTGCTTCGCCTTCGACGTCTTCCGAGATGATCAGCAGCGGCCTGCCGCTCTGCACCACTGCTTCGAGGATCGGCAGCATCGCCTGCAGATTGCCGAGCTTCTTTTCGTGGATGAGCACGTAAGGCTCTTCCAGTTCGACGCGCATCTTGTCGGCATTGGTGACGAAATAGGGTGAGAGATAGCCGCGGTCGAACTGCATGCCTTCGACGACGTCGAGTTCGGTGTCGGCGGTCTTGGCCTCCTCGACGGTGATGACGCCGTCATTGCCGACCTTGTCCATCGCCTTGGCGATCATGGCACCGACGCTGGCATCGCCATTGGCGGCGATGGTGCCGACCTGCGCGATCTCGGCCGACGACTTGACCTTCTTGGCCTTCGCCTTGATGTCCTTGACCACGGCGGCGACAGCCTGGTCGATGCCACGCTTGAGGTCCATGGGGTTCATGCCCGCGGCAACCAGCTTGGCGCCTTCGCGCAGGATCGATGCGGCCAGCACCGTGGCGGTGGTGGTGCCGTCACCGGCGAGGTCGTTGGTCTTCGAAGCCACTTCGCGCACCATCTGCGCGCCCATGTTCTCGAACTTGTCGGCAAGCTCGATTTCCTTGGCCACCGTCACACCGTCCTTGGTGATGCGCGGCGCGCCATAGGCCTTGTCGATGATGACGTTGCGACCCTTGGGGCCGAGCGTGACCTTCACCGCATTGGTGAGGATCTCGACGCCGCGCAGCATGCGGTCGCGCGCGTCAGTGGCGAATTTGATTTCCTTGGCAGACATTTTTTTCAATCCCGTTGGTGTGGTGAAGCAAGCGGCTCGCCGGAGCCTGGCAAAGCCAGACCGGTCAAGCGGCCTTCTTGGCTTTGACGCTCTTCTCGGTGACGACCGTCCCGCTCTTTCCGATATTGGCCGTCTCGCTCTTGTCGATCACGCCCATAATGTCGGCTTCCTTCATGATCAGCAGGTCCTCGCCGTCGATCTTGACCTCGGTGCCCGACCATTTGCCGAACAGGATGAAGTCGCCGGCCTTGACGTCGAGCGGAACAAGCGCGCCGTTTTCGTCGCGTGCGCCCGGCCCAACGGCGATGACTTCGCCTTCCTGCGGCTTTTCCTTGGCATTGTCGGGAATGATGATGCCGCCCTTGGATTTGGTATCGCCTTCGGCGCGCCGGATGACGACGCGGTCGTGGAGTGGCCGAAACTTCATGAGAACTTCTTTCTGGGGCCGGCATAGGCGACCGCGCCGTTCTTATAGGCGTGTTGGCACTCGATAGATAGGAGTGCCAAAAATTATTCGTGGCCAGAATTAAATATTAAAAAGTATTATGATGTCTGCCGGGTTCGAAACGTCGCGAGGCGCCTAGATATTTCAAAAAATTGAATTTCGAGGCAAAAGTGACTATTTATATCGTAAGTTCGATTTCACAATTTCAGGAACGAAGGAGATTTAGGCGATGGCCGAAGGCAATCAGAGCATCATGGAAAAAGCTGAAGCGCGCTTCATGGACAAGCAGAAGAAGACGGCCGAGCGCAACAAGGCAACCTCCGACTACATGTCCGAAGCGAGGGCCAGGGAGATCAAGACGGCAAGGCTCAGGGAATTGCGCCTGGCCAAGGAAGAGGCCGACCGCGTCGCGGAAGCCTTGAACCCGACACCGAAGAAGAAGCGGGCGACAGTCAAGAAAGCCGCCGCCGCGCCGAAGGGGGGCACGTCATGAGCCTGACATTCCCCAATCCAAGCCGCTTCTATGACGAGGCCGGCAAGCGCGTCCGCTTTGTCGGCCATGACGGCATGTTCCAGATTTCCTTCTCGGTCGCCGCCGATGCCCTCTCGAAGGCGCCATCAGGGACGGCGACCGCGGAAGCCACCTATCTGGCGGCCTTCGATACCGCGTCCAGCTCCATCCATGACATTGCCAGCAAGGCCTACGCCCGCACCCGCAAGAGCATTTATGTGCTCACAGCCGCGGATTTCGGCTAGCGCGCGTTCGTCTTGCATCAGAGCGGCTGAGATCAGCGTGCGTCAGGACTTGCGGTCGGCTTTCGCCCGCCGCTTGACGTCCCGGCTGTTCAGGCGGTCGGCCATCGCTTCCGCATCGCGCAAATTCATGGCCACCATCACCTGTTGCTTAAGCTCGACAGGCTGGCCGGTGAAGATGTCGAAGATAGTCCAGCTCTCGGGCTCGTCCATGCGCAACGCGTAGCGGTTTGCCATATCGGCATCAGGCCTTTGACATGAAAAATGCCGCCGCCAGGATCAGGATTGTCCAGGCCACCACCGACAGCTTCAAGGCCAGGCCGCCATGCATTGAAAGTATCTCGCGCATGCGCAGGGCCACGGTGCTCTTCGACAGGGCGGGTGCTGCCGCAATCGCGACCGGGGGCTTGACGCCGAGCTTTCCAAAAGCCGGCAGCAGCGGTGGCGTTCGCATGAAATGACCTCGAATTGCCGGAGAAAACAGGGCTCCTCATAACACCCTTCTTGAAACTCCCCGCATGCCAAATAGAACCCAGTCCGTGAAAGGGCCATGCCGCCCGATTCGCCGCCTTCCATCAGGCGGATCGTCATCTGGCGAAATCCGTGCAACGCGGTTAGGTTGCGCGCGAAACTGAGGTTGTTCAAAGCGTGACAGGCGAACGGAGACGACGATGACGGCGCCCGGCGATTTGCTGCAAGCCTTGTTCATCAGATTGAAGAGCGACGCCTCGCTGACGGCGCTGCTCGGCGGCGCCGGGTTGCGCGAGCAGGCGGCCGACAGTGCCGCCTTCCCTTATGTGACCTATGGCAGGACCAGCGCATTCGATCTGGACACCGGCGCCGACAATGATGACGACCAGCTCATCACGCTGCATGTCTGGTCGAAGGCGCAAGGCGAGGCCGAGACGCGTCTGATCATGGACAGCATCCGGGCGCGCCTTGACGGCGCCGCTTTCGCCACCGGCTCGCGCGACCAGACCCGCCTGTCGCTGGAGTTCGCCGAGGCCCGCTACGACGAGGACCTGGCGCTCTACCACGGGGTGCTGCGGATACGCGCTCTCACCGAACAAAGTGATTGAAGCAACCTAGATCTGCGCCTGGATCTCGGCCTTGTCGATGACTGACCACACCTCGCGGATGCGACCCCCTCCGAATTCGTAGAAAACATTCTCAGCGAACGACACGCGCTTGCCGTTCACCGGCAGGCCGAACAGCACGCCCTTGGGATGACAGTCGAAATGCAGGCGCGCCGCCACGCGCGGCGGCTGGCAGACCAGCAGTTCGATGTTGAAGCGGAGGTCGGGAATCGCCTCGAAATCGCCTTCGAGCATACGGCGATAACCCGACAGGCCCAGCATTTCGCCATTGTGCTGCACCTCGTCGCCGACAAAGTCTCCAAGTTTCGCCCAGTCCTGGGCATTCAGGCAAGCGATATAGCCCCGGTAAAGGTCGGCAAGGTGTTTATCCGTCATGGCGCACTCCGATGATTTGACGTTTTCCCGCGCTATTTAGGGCGGCCCTTCAGAATGGTCTCGCCTTGACCTGTTCCCAATCTGGCTGCGAATTGAGAACCTGCGCGCAAAAACCATAGCCGCGCAGCCGGTTTTCCGGTTATGAATCCATTGCCCGGTCTGAGGGACTGGGCGGTAGGATTGTATTCATTCGTTTCGCGCGCAGGGGGTATTGCGGGGATGGATTTTCACCCGTTCACCGTTCATTTCACGTTCAGCACAGTTGCGTTACAACGCCGACCATGAAAACGCTTGGCTCTCATGTCAGAACCGCGATACTGGCGCTCACAGCGGCCGGCCTGTTGGCGTCGCAAGCGACGCCGGCAGCCGCGGCGGATTGCTACGCGATCGGCCAGCAGGTTGCCGAGCAGAATGGCGGCACGCTGGCCAAGGCTTCGCAGACGACGCGTGGCGGCCAGGAGGTCTGCGTCATCGTCGTGCTTGTGCCGGGCAAGGACGGCCAGCGTCCGCGCCGCTCCGAGATCGTCGTCCCGGCGAACTGATCCAATCTTCCCCCTTGCAGGGTCGTTTCCCAGACCACCGGAATCGGCCTATAGCTGACCCATCAACAGGCCTGACCGATCATGCGCGTACTCGTCGTCGAAGATGACAAGGATCTCAACCGGCAACTGGCCGACGCGCTGGTCGATGCCGGCTATGTCGTCGACCGCTCCTATGACGGCGAGGAGGGGCATTTCCTCGGCGACACCGAGCCCTATGATGCCGTCGTGCTCGACATAGGCCTGCCGCAGATGGACGGCATCAGCGTCGTCGAGCGCTGGCGCCGCAACGGCCGCAAGATGCCGGTGCTGATCCTGACAGCGCGCGACCGCTGGAGCGACAAGGTGTCGGGCATCGATGCCGGCGCCGACGACTATGTCACCAAGCCGTTCCACATCGAGGAGGTGCTGGCCAGGGTGAGGGCGCTGATCCGCCGCGCCGCCGGCCATGCCTCGTCCGAGCTCACTTGCGGGCCGCTGCGCCTCGACACCAAGGCCTCCAAGGCCGATGTCAACGGCGTGCCGCTGAAGCTGACCTCGCATGAGTTCCGCCTGCTGGCGTATCTGATGCACCATATGGGCGAGGTGGTGTCGCGCACCGAGCTGGTCGAGCATCTCTACGACCAGGATTTCGACCGCGATTCCAACACCATCGAGGTCTTTGTCGGCCGGCTGCGCAAGAAGATGGGCATCGACATGATCGAAACCGTGCGCGGCATGGGCTATCGCATGCGTGACCCGGAGGCGTAAGGCGGAACCGCTCCCCACACCAGCAAGGAAGCCTTTTTCGGCGCGGCTCTGGCCACGCTCGCTGGCCTTCCGCGTCATCGGCTTTTCCACGATCTGGGCGATCCTCACCCTGATCGTCATCTTCACTCTGATCACCACGCTCTACCGCCAGGCCAGCGAGCGCGGCTTCGACAGCCTGCTGTCGGCGCATCTGTTCAATCTGATCGGCTCGGTAGGCGTTTCCGAATCCGGCCAGCTCACCGGCGCTCCCGACCTCGGCGACCTCCGCTTCTCGGAGCCGAATTCGGGCTGGTACTGGTCGGTGGAGCCGGCTTCCGAAGGTGTGCACGGCGACCTTCATTCGTCCTCGATGACCACGACGATCCCGTCGCCGACCGTCGCCGAGGTGCCATTCAATTCGAGCTTCCAGCGCAGCTACTCCACTGACGGCATCGGCGACGAGCAGCTCGAAGTGTTCGAGAGCGAATTCGTCCTCGACGCCAAGAACCGCGCCGCGCGCTTCCGCGTGATGGGCAACAAGACCGAGCTCGAACAGGAGATCGCCACCTTCCAGGGCCGATTGCTGACCTATCTCAGCCTGTTCGGCGTCGGCATGATCGCCATCAATGCGATCGCCATCCTGCTCGGCCTGCAGCCCTTGCGCCGGGTTCGCAACGCACTTGCCCAAGTCCGCGAAGGCACGGCGCAGCGGCTCGATGGCCAGTTTCCCGCCGAGATCGAGCCGCTCGCCAACGAGACCAATGCGCTGATCGAAAACAACAAGCGCATCGTCGAGCGCTCGCGTACGCAGGTCGGCAACCTTGCCCATTCGCTGAAGACGCCGCTCGCCGTGCTGATCAATGAGGGCCGGGCTCTCGGCGGCGCCAAGGGCCAGCTCATTGCCGAGCAGGCGGCGTCGATGCAGAAACAGGTCGACCACTACCTGCAGCGGGCTCGGGTCGCCGCGCAGCGCGACAGCGTCGTCTACCGCACGCCGGTGACCCCGCTGGTGCAGCGCATGGTGCGCGTGCTGCAAAAACTCAAGCCTGATGTCAGCCTGTCGCTTACGCTGCCGGCGGCCGACATCGTCTTTGCTGGCGAGCGCGAGGATTTGGAGGAACTGCTCGGCAACCTTCTCGACAATGCGATGAAATGGGCGAAGAGCACTGTTGCCGTATCCGTCACGCCGGCCGCAGCCGGCCTGTTCGAGCTATCGATCGAGGATGACGGTCCCGGCATCCCCGAGGACAAGGCCCGCGATGTCTTGAAACGCGGCCGGCGCCTCGACGAGACAAAGCCGGGAACCGGGCTCGGACTTGCCATCATTGCCGACCTCGTCAACGAGTATGGCGGGGCGCTGGCGCTGGAACGCTCCACGATGGGCGGGCTGAAGGCGGTTGTGCGCTTGCGGAGCTTGCAATGATGTACTGCCCAGGGCCAATCGACACGGCCGAATGCCTGTGTTATGGCGGCCCCTCGATTGCACAAAAGCCGTTAAAAACGGCCAAATTTCCGACAAATGTCAATAGTATGACGTCCTGACGCCCCCGATGACGCGGCCCCCAGCGCATCCCGTTCAAGAAAACCGGTTGTTGGCATGAAGATTCGCGTTGCGCTCGTTTCCGCACTGCTCGCTCTTTCCGGCTGCGGAACGCTGGGCAAGGGCAGTGGCCCGGATATCTCCATCACCAATCCGCCCGCGTCACCTCCCTCGGGTGCCAAGGTCGCGACGACGATCATCTCGGCCATGGCTGGCGGGCTCGTCGGCGGGTCGATCGGCAGCGGCCTGACCAGCACCGAGAAGCGCAAGGCGCTCGAGGCGGAGTACAAGGCGCTCGAATATACCGCGAGCGGCCAGAAGGTGACCTGGAAGGGCGACAGTTCGGCTCATTCCGGCGAAGTCGTCGCGGCCCAGCCCTATCGCGTCGGCTCGCAGGATTGCCGCCAGTACACCCATACGGTGTTTGCCGGCACGGCCGGCCAGACCGCGCGTGGCACCGCATGCCGCAACGCCGACGGCAGCTGGACGCCACTGACCTGACCATTGGGGCCGGCTGATTGGGATCGGGCTTGCTTGCTCGCTTCCGTCAAAGCGTCGCAGCGCCCTCATGTTGTGAGAGCACGGCTCTCGCTCTATTGGAAGAACCATGCTGTTCTGGGTCATAGCCGCACTCCTCACGCTGGGCGCAAGCCTGGCGGTGCTGCTGCCGCTGACCAGTGGCGGCAAGGGCACTCCGACCAGCAGCGACCACGACCTCGAAGTCTATCGCGATCAATTGGCCGAGCTCGAGCGTGACGCCGCGCGCGGCCTGATCCAGCCGGCGGAAGCCGAGGAGGCGCGCACTGAGATCGCCCGCCGCATCCTTCGCCTGACCAACGTCGATCAAGCCAATGCCGGCCAAGCCGATGCACCTGGCACGCGGCAGCCGTCGAGAGCGGCCAGGCTGGTGGCGACATCAGCGGTGCTGCTGGTCCCGCTGCTCAGCTGGGGCCTGTACAGCCAGCTCGGCTCGCCGGATCTGCCGTCGCAGCCGCTTGCCGAACGGCTGGCCAAGAATCCGGCCGATAGTTCGGTCGACGAGTTGGTGGCGCGCGCCAAGGCCCATCTTGCCGCCAACCCTGGCGATGGACGCGGCTGGGACGTGCTCGCCCCGATCTATCTGCGCCTGCAGCGCTTTCCCGATGCCGTGACCGCCTATCGCAATGCCATCCGCCTCGATGGCGACACGGCTGCCCGCGAGGCCGGTCTCGGCGAAGCGATCGCCAATGCGGCCGGCGGCATCGTTTCGGCCGATGCGCAATACGCTTTCGAACAGGCGCTAAAACTCGACCCGGGAAACGCGAAAGCCTCGTTCTATTTGGCGATGGCGCTGGCCCAGGAAGGCCGCATACCCGAGGCAACCACGGCTTGGCAGAAAATGCTCGATTCCCTGCCGCAGGATTCGCCATGGCGCGGAGCTGTCCAACAGGCACTGGCCGAGGCCGCCAACCGCAGCGTCGCGTCAGGAGAGCCCGCCAAAGGCCCCGACGCCGCAGCCGTCGATGCCGCCTCGTCGATGGCGCCGCAGGACAGGCAGGCCATGATCGAAACCATGGTCGCCGGCCTCGACGAAAAATTGCGGCAAAATCCGCGCGACACGGAAGGATGGATGCGGCTCATTCGTTCCTATGTTGTGCTGGGCAAGGCCGACCAGGCGCGCGACGCGCTGCATCGCGGTATTGCCGTGTTTGGCGCCGACAGTGAGGAAGCGAAGAAATTCACCGCCTTTGCCGCCTCGCTCGGCCTGACGGCGACGGAGTAGGACATGACGCGCAAGCAGAAGCGATTGTCGGTGATTGTCGGAGGTCTTGCCTTCCTCGGCGCCGCCACCGGGCTGACCTTCTATGCGTTGGGCCAGAAGGCCTCCTATTTCTATATGCCCGCCGATCTGACCACCGCCAGCTTGCAGCCGGGACAGCGCATCAGGCTCGGCGGCCTCGTCGAAAAGGGCACGGTCGTGCGCGGGCAGGGCGCGACGGTTGCGTTCTCGGTCACCGACACGCACAAATCGGTCAAGGTCAGCTATACCGGCATCCTGCCCGATCTGTTCCGCGAGGAGCAGGGCGTCATCACCGAAGGCAGCTTTGGCGCCGACGGCGTTTTCGTCGCCGACAGCGTGCTGGCCAAGCATGACGAGCGCTACATGCCCAAGGAAGTCGCTGACGGGCTGAAGGCCAAGGGCGTGTGGCAAGAGAGCAAGAGCCAGTAATGGTTGAGACCGGACACTTCGCGCTCGTCCTCGCCTTTGTGCTGTCGCTGGTGCAGACGCTGGTGCCGCTGATCGGCGCCCGTACCGGCAACCAGAGGCTGATGGCTGTCGGCGGTCCCGTCACGGTCACAGGCTTCGCGCTCACGGCGCTATCGTTCGCAGCACTCGCCGGCGCCTATGCAAGTTCCGATTTCTCGGTGGCGAGCGTGTGGGAAAACTCGCATTCGCTGCAGCCGCTGATCTACAAGATCACCGGAACCTGGGGCAATCACGAAGGCTCGATGCTGCTCTGGGTGCTGATCCTGACCTTCTTCGGTGCGCTGGTCGCCGTCTTCGGCTCCAACCTTCCGGCGACGCTGCGCGCCAATGTGCTGGCCGTGCAGGGGGCTATCGGCGCCACCTTCTTCCTGTTCATCCTGGCGACATCCAATCCGTTCACCCGGCTCAATCCGGCGCCGATCGAGGGCCGCGATCTCAACCCGGTCCTGCAGGATCTTGGCCTCGCCATCCATCCGCCGCTGCTCTATCTCGGCTATGTCGGGTTCTCTATCTGCTTTTCCTTCTCGGTCGCCGCCCTCATCGAAGGCCGCATCGATGCCTCCTGGGCGCGCTGGGTGCGGCCGTGGACGCTGGTCGCCTGGATGTTCCTCACCGGCGGCATCGCGATGGGCTCCTACTGGGCCTATTACGAGCTCGGCTGGGGCGGCTTCTGGTTCTGGGATCCGGTCGAAAACGCCTCCTTTATGCCGTGGCTGGCCGGCACGGCTCTTCTGCATTCGGCGATCGTCATGGAGAAGCGTTCGGCGCTCAAGATCTGGACGCTGCTGCTTGCCATCCTCACCTTCTCGCTGTCGCTGCTCGGCACCTTCCTGGTGCGCTCCGGCGTGCTGACCTCGGTGCATGCTTTCGCCACCGATCCGACCCGCGGCATCTTCATCCTGTGCATTTTGACGCTGTTCATCGGCGGCTCGCTGGCCCTGTTTGCGCTGCGCGCCTCGCGGCTGACGGCCGGCGGCCTGTTCCACCCGATCTCGCGCGAAGGCGCGCTTGTCCTCAACAATCTGTTCCTGACCACGGCCACCGCCACCGTGCTGGTCGGCACGCTCTATCCGCTCGCGGTCGAGGCGCTTTCGGCCGGCAAGATCTCGGTCGGCGCCCCCTTCTTCAACCTGACATTCGGCCCGCTGATGGTGCCGCTGCTGGTCGTGGTTCCGTTCGGGCCGCTGCTAGCCTGGAAGCGCGGCGACCTCTATGCCGTCGCTCAGCGCCTGATGGCGGCTTTCGGCGCCGCTCTCCTGGCGATGCTGGTCACGGGGCTGTTTATCGACGGCGCGTCGGTGTTCGCCGCCCTTGGTGTCGGCCTCGCCTGCTGGCTGGTCTGCGGCGCGCTCACCGACCTCGCCGTCAAGTCCGGCTTTGGCAATGTGTCGCCCGCCATCATGCTGCGCCGTTTCGCCGGCCTGCCGCGTTCGGTGTTCGGCACTGCACTTGCCCATCTCGGCCTCGGGCTGACGACGCTCGGCATTGTCGGCACGCTGTGCTTCGGCACCGAAAGGATACTGTCGATGCATGCCGGCGAGAGCGTCGAACTCTCCGGCCACACGCTGCGTTTCGACGGCCTCTTCCCGGCGCAGGGTCCGAATTACAGCGAGCAGCGCGGCCGCTTTTCCGTGATCGGCGCCGGTGGCGGCGTTTCAGCCGAGATCACCTCGGCCAAGCGCTTCTTTCCGGTGCGGCAGACGACGACGACCGAATCCGGCATCGAGACGATCGGCTTCAGCCAACTCTATCTGTCGCTGGGCGATGAGGGCACCGATGGGTCGGTCGTGGTGCGCCTGTGGTGGAAGCCGCTGGTGACGCTGATCTGGGGCGGAGCTCTGGTGATGATGGCGGGAGCCGCAATGTCGCTGCTCGACCGGCGCCTGCGGGTTGGCGCACCCTCGCGCCGCCGCAAGCAGGCAGCCTCCATGCCGTCGGCAGGCGCGCCGTGAGCACCAGGTTCTCGTTGGCCTCGCTCACCCTGCTTCTGGCGCTGCTGTTTGCCGGCGCGGCGCAAGCGGTGAAACCGGACGAGGTTCTCACCGATCCGGCGCTCGAGGCGAGGGCGCGGCTACTGTCGGAAGGCCTGCGCTGCATGGTCTGCCAGAACCAGTCCATCGACGAATCCGATGCAGACCTCGCCCGCGACCTGCGCATCCTGGTGCGCCAGCGCCTGGTTGCCGGCGATACCGACCAGCAGGTGATGGACTATATCGTGTCGCGCTACGGCGAGTTCGTGCTGTTGAAGCCGCGCTTCAGCCCGCGCAACGCCTTGCTTTGGGGCACGCCGGTGCTTCTGCTTCTAGTCGGCGGCATTTTCATTGTGCTGACCACACGCTCCCGCCGCTCGTTGGCAACCAAGGCGCTGAGCGCCGAGGAACAGGCGGCGCTGGACAAGATGCTGAGCGACTAGCTCGGCCATTCCTCCAAAGGCCAGTCCCGCGACGTGTGGATGGCGCGCAGGATAACAATGCTCTGACGGCCGGCGATCAGGCGCAATTCATAGGCAATGATGTAGGGCAGGCGGCCGATGGGCTTCTCATAAGTGCCTGTTACCCGGCCAGGTCGGCCCGTCGCCATATCACCAAGGCCCCGGCCCATTTCACGGATACGGTCCGCGAGGCGTCGGGCGGCGGCAGGATTGTCCTGAGCGATAAAGGCAACTTGCTGCGTGAGATCGTCCAGCGCCTCTCGCGACCAGGTGACGAACCGCTTCACGCCTTGCCTGCGCGCCTGGCTTTCGCTGCTTCGATCACCGCGTCGACCTCCGCCATGGCGTCGTCGTGGGGCACGACGCGGCCAGCCTCTGCGTCGGCCATGCCACGTTTTATGCCTTCGATGATATCCAGCTCGCGATCGACATAGGCTGAGACCGCCTCGGCGGCGAGGAATGATTTACTACGCCTGGTATCGGTAGCGATCTGCTCCAGCTTCAGCTTGGTCTCGGACGAGACTCGAATGGTCATGGTGGTGCTTGCTGTCATTGTGAAAGCCTTGTGCTGAGTTGTGTACACCATAGCGCAGCAGGCGAGCGCAACCAAGCGATTTGTGCGTCCGCCCAACATTACAAAACTTTCATGCTTCGGAAATGGCGCGGTAATGTGCGCCTCTCTATTTCTCTTGTCCGAGGATGCTCTGCCTGAGCCGCATCCAGTGAAAAGAGGATATGAGACCCATGACTATCGCCCCCAACCCATATTCCCGGACCCGCAAGCGCCTGTTGGCCGCCGCCGCTTCGCTGGCCATTGCCGGCGGCATCGGTTTCGGCGCCGTTGCCACTGGTACAGCTCCCGTTCTGGCCGATGCCGTGCGGGTCGAAGCGCCGCAGGTACCGGGCTTTGCCGACGTCGTCGAGCGCGTTTCGCCGGCCGTGGTCAGCGTCAAGGTCAAGGCCAAGATCGAGCCTGCCGCCGATGACGGCTCCGACCAGTCCGACGATCCGGACGGCATGAACAACCTGCCCGACAATCCGCAGCTGCGCCAGTTCTTCAAGCAATTCCGGGGCTTTGGCGATCAGAACGGCCAGGGCGGCGGCAATCGTCGCTTCAGCCACCGCGACCATAACAACGACCAGCCGCGTCCGGTAGCCCAGGGTTCGGGCTTCTTCATCTCCGATGACGGTTATCTCGTCACCAACAACCATGTCGTCGAGGAAGGCTCCGCCTTCACAGTGGTAATGAATGACGGCAAGGAGCTTGACGCCAAGCTGATCGGCACCGATCCGCGCACCGATCTGGCGGTGCTCAAGGTCGATGGCGTCGGCAAGTTCACCTATGTCGATTTCGCCGACGATTCCAAGGTTCGCGTCGGCGACTGGGTGGTGGCCGTCGGCAATCCGTTCGGCCTCGGCGGCACCGTCACCGCCGGCATCGTCTCGGCCCGTGGCCGTGATATCGGCGCCGGTCCCTACGACGACTTCATCCAGATCGACGCCTCGGTCAACCGCGGCAATTCGGGCGGCCCGACCTTCAACCTCAACGGCCAGGTCGTCGGCATCAACACCGCGATCTTCTCGCCGTCGGGCGGAAGCGTCGGCATCGCCTTCGACATTCCGGCCTCCACCGCCAAGCAGGTGGTGCAGGATCTGATGAAGAGCGGCTCGGTGCAGCGTGGCTGGCTCGGCGTCGAAATCCAGCCGGTTACATCGGACATCGCCGAATCGCTGGGCCTGAAGTCGCAGAACGGGGCTCTGGTTTCGGGCGCCCAGGACGGTGGCCCCGGCAAGAAGGCCGGCATCACCGCCGGTGACGTGATCACCCAGGTCGAAGGCAAGGACGTCGCATCGCCGAAGGAACTGGCTCGTCTGATCGGCGCGTACCCACCCGGCAAGTCGGTCGACGTCACGGTGTGGCGCGACGGCAAGAGCCAGACCATCAAGGTCGATCTCGGCACGTTGCCATCCACTGACAAGCAGGCCTCGGCCGACCCGCAGCAGCCCGCGGCACCGGCAAAGCCCGCCGCGCTGGCCGATCTCGGCCTCACCGTCACCAAGTCGGAAAACGGCAAGGGCCTGGTGGTGACCGATGTCGATCCCGACAGCGATGCCGCCGACCGCGGCATCCAGCCCGGCGATGTCATCACCTCGGTCAATTCGACGGAGGTGAACGGCACCGAAGACGTCGCCAAGGCGATGGCCGATGCGGTCAAGTCCGGCCGCAAGGCGGTGCTGATGCAGATCACCCGCGACGATTCAAACCGCTTCGTCGCGCTGCCAGTCGCCAAAGGCTGACATCACACAGTTTCCAGTGCGGCGGTTTCAACACCCCCGAGCCGCCGCACGGGAAGCAAGGGGCCGAACGCGTTAGTCAGTCATCGTGTTCTGCCCCCGGCGGTAGCGGGCCCCCATCGCCCGCTGCCGCTCTAACATCGAAGCATGTCGCCCAAAGTGCACGGCGGTTTGGCAAAACGACATGCTTGAACGAAAGCTTTTGCGCTTATGGCGGCCTCTCAATCTTCCGGCGAAATCGCGTATAACGGCTCTATGAAGATTCTCGTCATAGAAGACGATCGCGAGGCGGCCGACTATATGCAGAAGGCCTTTGCCGAGGCTGGGCACACCGCCCATGTAGCCGGCGACGGCGAAACCGGCTTTGCGCTGGCCGATGCCGGCGACTATGACGTGATGGTCGTCGACCGCATGATGCCACGCCGCGACGGGCTCTCCGTCATTGCCGGCCTGCGCTCGCGCGGCAACACCACGCCGGTGCTGATCCTGTCGGCGCTGGGCGAAGTCGATGACCGCGTCACCGGTCTGCGCGCCGGCGGGGACGACTATCTGACCAAGCCCTATGCCTTTTCCGAATTGCTCGCCCGCGTCGAGGTGCTGAACCGCCGCGCCAGCGCCAGGGAGGCCGAAACCGTCTACAGGGTCGGCGATCTCGAGCTTGACCGGCTGTCCCATTCGGTCAAGCGCGCGGCGCGCGAGATCACGCTGCAGCCGCGCGAATTCCGCCTGCTCGAATATCTGATGCGCCATGCCGGCCAGGTGGTGACGCGCACCATGCTGCTCGAAAATGTCTGGGACTATCATTTCGATCCGCAGACCAACGTCATCGACGTTCACGTCTCGCGCCTGCGTGGCAAGATCGAGAAGGGTTTCGACAAGCCGATCCTGCATACGGTTCGCGGCGCCGGCTATATGCTGAAGAGCGGCTAGAGCATGATCCCAAAAAGTAGGTACCGGTTTTTGGAGAAGATCATGCTCCAACAAAGGGGTAGGTCATGGTGAGATTTCAGCCAAATCTCATCATGAGCTAGAACTCGATGGCCCTTTCCCTGCCGGCCATCATGAGGACTACGGCGGCGCGGCTTTCAGCGCTTTATTTCCTGCTTTTCGCGCTATGTGCCGTGTTGCTGGTCTTCTACATGACGTCGTTGTCGGCCCGCATGCTGACCGGCCAGACCCAGCAGACCATCAATGACGAGGTGCTCGGCCTCGCTCGTGCCTATCAGAGCGGCGGCCTGCCGCGGCTGGTGCGCGTCGTCGAGCAGCGCTCGCGCCAGCCCGGCGCCAACCTCTATCTCATTGCCGATGTCAACGGCCAGATCCTCACCGGCAACGTGCAGAGCCTGGCACCGGGGGTGCTCGAGACCGATGGCTGGACGACCGAACCCTTCTCCTATCGCCGTTTCGGCGAAGGTGAGCTCGAACGGCAGCGCAACCAGGCTGCTGACCCGAATGGCGCGCAGCCCGGCGAGACCGAAATTCAGCCCGAGGGCGAGAAGGGCCACAACGCCATCGCGCTGGTGCTGCGGCTGCCCAACCAGATGATCATGCTGGTCGGCCGCGATCTCGGCGAGCCCGAGCGCTTCCGCGCCGTCGTCCGCCGCGCCCTGATGCTGGCGCTGGGCATGATGGGCCTGGGCGGGCTGCTGATCTGGTTCCTTGTCGGCCGCGCCGCGCTGAAGCGCATCGACAGCGTCTCGGAGGCAAGCCGCCGCATCATGGGCGGCGATCTCACGGGACGGCTGCCGGTGACCGGCGCCGGCGATGAGTTCGACCGCCTGTCGGAAAACCTCAACACCATGCTGGCCAGGATAGCGACGCTCAACGAAGGGCTGAAGCAGGTCTCCGACAACATCGCCCATGATTTGAAGACGCCGCTGACCAGACTGCGCAACCGCGCTGAGGCGACACTTTCGGGCAAGCACAAGACCACCGACTACCGGCAGGCGCTGGAAGGCACCATCGCCGAATCCGACCAGCTGATAAAAACCTTCAACGCCATCCTGATGATCTCCAGGCTGGAGGCCGGCTATTCCTCGGAGAGCACCAGCAAGGTCGATCTCGCCGCCGCGGTGCATGACGTTGTCGAGCTTTATGAGCCGGTGGCGGAGGAGGCTGGCGTGGTGCTTGAAACTGCCGCGGACGGGAATTTTTCCGTCGATGGCAACCGCGAGCTGATCGGCCAGGCACTGTCGAACATCGTCGACAACGCCATCAAATACTCGACCGATGCGACGGAAAAGCCTGCCGTGCGCGTAGCCCTGCAGCGCGTCGGTCACGAAATCCGCCTTTCCGTTTCCGACAATGGCCATGGCATCCCCGACGATGCCGACCGCGCCAGGGCGACCGAGCGCTTCGTGCGGCTGGAAAAGAGCCGCTCGCAGCCGGGATCCGGTCTTGGCCTCAGCCTCGCCAAGGCGATCATGACTTTTCACAATGGCCGGCTTGAACTTCTGCCTGCCAATCCCGGATTGTCCGTTATCATGAGCTTCCCGGCGCGGGAGGACCATTGATGGCGGTGAGGATGGCTGCGAAACGGATCGAGACCGAATGGCGCCTGCAACTGGCGGCGCAGCTCGCGCCGCTGGATGAGGCCCGCGCCCGGCGTGAACTGTCGGAGATCGCTGGCGATGCCAAGGACGAGAACCTGCCGAGGCTGGCGAAATTCCTAGGAGGCAAGGGCACCGCACAGGAGTTTCTCGCTGCCGTCTTCGATCTCTCGCCCTTCCTCCGCGATGTTGCGCGCCGCCGGCCGCAAATCCTCGACGCGCTGTTCGATGGCAGTGTCGAGGCTCGGCTGCTCGCCATCGCCGAAGCGATCGGCAAGGCCGCCTTTTCCGAGACCGTTTCCGAATCCAGCCTGATGATGGAACTCAGGCAGTGGAAGGGTGAAGCTCACTTCCTGATCGCACTTGCAGACCTCTCCGGCGAGGCCGATGCCGCGCTGACGGTAAGGCGCCTCAGCAATCTCGCCGATGCCTGCACCTGCGCGGCGGTCGACTTCCTGCTGCGCGAGGCGCACAGCCAAGGCAAGCTCAAATTGCCCGATCCCGAAAATCCGTCACGGCAATCCGGCTGGATCGTGCTCGGCATGGGCAAGCTTGGCGCGCATGAACTGAATTTCTCCTCCGACATCGACCTCGTCGTCTTCTTCGATCCGGATGCGCCGGCGATCGTCGATCCGCTCGATGCCACAGAGCTGTTTGCGCGCCTGACCCGCAGGCTGGTCCGCATCCTGCAGGACCGCACCGGGCACGGCTATGTCTTCCGCACCGATTTGAGGCTTCGTCCCGATCCAGGCTCGACGCCGCTGGCGATCCCGGTCGAGGCAGCACTTCGCTACTATGAGGCGCGCGGCCAGAACTGGGAGCGCGCCGCCATGATCAAGGCGCGTCCCGTGGCCGGCGATCTCGATGCCGGGGATGCGTTCCTGCGGGAATTGCAGCCCTATGTCTGGCGCAAATACATGGACTATGCGGCGATCGCCGACGTTCATTCGATCAAGCGCCAGATCCATGCCCACAAGGGTCATGGCGAGATCGCGGTCAAAGGACACAACGTCAAGCTCGGCCGCGGCGGCATTCGCGAAATCGAGTTCTTCGTCCAGACCCAGCAACTGATCGCCGGCGGCCGTTTTCCGGAGCTGCGCGGCCGCGAGACGGTGCCGATGCTGGGTGCGCTGGCGGCGCGCAACTGGATCACCGCCGATGCACGCGACGCGCTCACGCAGCAATATTGGTTTCTGCGCCGCGTCGAACACGCCATCCAGATGGTCGCCGACGAGCAGACGCATATTCTGCCCGACGATGATGAAGGGCTGGAACGCATCGCCCATATGCTGGGCTTTGCCGATGCCGCCAGATTTGCCGAAACCTTTCGCGCGGCTTTGCATGAGGTCGAGCGCCATTACGCCGCGCTGTTCGAGACCGCGCCTGAATTGTCGGCCGGCGTCGGCAATCTGGTCTTCACCGGCGATGTCGACGACCCCGACACGCTGCAGACCTTGCACGGCCTTGGCTTCCAGCGGCCAAGCGACATCTGCCGCGTGATTCGGGGCTGGCATTTCGGCCGCTATCGCGCCACCCAGTCGGCGGAAGCGCGCGAGCGGCTGACCGAACTGACGCCGGCGCTGCTCAAAGCCTTCGGCCAGACGCGCCGGGCCGACGAGGCGCTGGTTCGCTTCGACGAACTCCTCGCCGGCCTGCCCGCCGGCATCCAGCTGTTTTCGCTGCTGCAGTCGAATCCCGCTCTGCTGAAGCTTATGGCGACGATCATGGGCGCCGCGCCTCGGCTGGCGGCAATCATCACAAGGCGCCCGCATGTCTTCGACGGTCTGCTCGACCCGGCGCTGCTCACCGAACTGCCCAACCGCGCCTATCTCTCAGCGCGGTTGGCCGCTTTCATCGATGGCGACAGGCCCTACGAGGATGTGCTTGACCGGCTGCGCATCTTTGCCTCCGAGCAGAAATTCCTGATCGGTGTCAGGCTGCTCGCCGGCGCGAGCGACCCGGCGCGCGCCGGCCGCGCCTTTTCCGATCTCGCCGACCTCACCATCGACGCCGCATTGCAGGCGGTGACCACCGAATTCGCGCTGCGCCACGGCGGTATCGCCGGCGGCACCGTGTCGCTGCTCGGCATGGGCAAACTCGGCAGCCGCGAGCTCACCGCCGGCTCCGATGTCGACCTCATTCTGCTCTACGACCACGACGCGAATGCCGACGAGTCCGACGGCGACAAGCCGCTCGCACCGTCGCACTACTACACCAGGATGACGCAGCGGCTGATCGCGGCTGTCTCGGCGCCGACCGCCGAAGGCGTTCTCTACGAGCTCGACCTGCGCTTGCGGCCATCCGGCAACAAGGGGCCGGTGGCCACCCACATCGATGCCTTCAAGAAATACCAGCGCCAGGAGGCCTGGACCTGGGAGCACATGGCGCTGGCCCGGGGGCGCGCCATCGGCGGCGACGCGGCCCTTTGCGCCGAGGTCGAGGCCGAGGTGGCGGCACTTCTGGCCTTGCCGCGCGACGCCGCCAAGGTGAGGGCGGAGGCATCCGAGATGCGCGCGCTGATCGAGAAGGAAAAATCGCCGCGCGATCTCTGGGACATCAAGCTCATCTCCGGCGGCCTCATCGACCTCGAATTCATCGCGCAGGTGGCGGTTATAACCGGGCAGGTCGAAGCCGGCCGCAGGGTGACCGCGACCGGCGAAATCCTGGCGCATCTGTCGCCGGATTTCGCCGAGGCTGACGTCAGGCAGCAGCTTTGCGAAGCCTACCAACTCTATCTGGCGCTGACCCAGATGACGCGGCTTTGCCTCACCGGTGCATTCGAACGCGATGACGTTCCGCCGGGATTGTCGGATCTGCTTCTGGCGGTGACTGACCTGCCGGATTTCGGTGTGCTGGAAGCACATCTCAAGGAAACGTCGCAAAAGGTCAGAAAGGATTTCAACCTTTTGCTTCGTACGAAACGGTCGTGAGGGCGTGAAGCGTTGGCGGCTGTTTCGGATCGCATCGGGGGTGACGATGCAACAGGAGATACCCATGAGAAAGACAACCGGACTTGCCCTTGCCTTTGTCGCGCTTGCCGGCGCCGTTGGCACCACCGCCTATGCCGAGAACAATGCCAGCGCCAGAATGCGCGAGGGCGCGATGATGCGCCTCGACAAGGCGATGAAGGATTCCAACGGCACCATCAGCTTCGACCAGTTTTCCGACGCCATGAACGCGCGGCTGAAGAAGCTGGTCGCCGATAATGGCGGCAAGCTGACAGTCGCCCAGCTCGCTGACGCGCTGGAGAAGGCGCGGTTCGAGGAAATGGCCAAGCGCATAGTTGCCCGCTACGACAGCAAGGGCGACGGCACGCTGACCACGGACGACATCACCGGGCGCGAGAAGAAGGTGTTCGCCATGCTCGACCGCAACAATGACGGCAAGATCGAGCGCAACGAACTGCCAAAGAAAGGCCGCATGGGCCGCCACCACCAATGGGACGGCGGCGACGACAGCATGGAGTGAAATGGCGATATATGTCTCCGGCGGCGAAAGCCGCCGGAGCCCTTACATGACCGGGGCTACTCAGTCCTTGAACGCGGCGGAGAGCACCGCTCGCATTGGCGGGCCGTCAGGCCGCCGCCTTCACCGCCAGCGCCGGCTTCTTCACCGGAATGCGCACCGACACGATCGTGCCGACGCCTTCGGTCGAGCGGATTTTCAGCGCGCCGCCCTGCAGCTCGGCCAGCGAGCGCGAGATGGCAAGGCCGAGGCCGGAGCCGGCGTGGTTCTTCGAAAACTGGTTCTGCACCTGTTCGAAGGGGCGGCCAAGCTTGCTCAGTGCCTCCTTCGGAATGCCGCAGCCATTGTCCTCGATGGTCAGCACCAGCGCGCCTGACGTGTTGCGGGCGCGCACCGAGATATGGCCGCCCTGACCGGTGAACTTCACCGCATTCGACAGCAGATTGATGGCGATCTGCTTGATCGCCCGGCGGTCGGCGAACAGCGTCATCGTATCGGCGATGCGGGTTTCGACCGTGATCGATTTCTCCGCCGCCTGCAGCGAGATCACCCGCACCGTCTCGCGGATCAGCGGGCAGAGATCGATTTCCTCGCGGTCCACCGAGAATTGGCCGGCTTCGATCTTCGACATATCGAGTATGTCGTTGATGACGCCGAGCAGATATTTGCCGCTGCCGTTGATGTCGTTGGCATATTCCTCGTAGCGCGGCGAACCGAGCGGCCCGAACAGGCCTTGTTCCATCAGTTCGGAGAACCCGATGATGGCGTTGAGCGGCGTGCGCAGCTCGTGCGACATGTTGGCTAGGAATTCGGATTTGGCCCGATTGGCGGCCTCGGCGCGCTCGGTTTCCTTCATATATTCGCGGTTGAGCTCGACCAGTTCCTTGGCGCGCTCTTCCTCGGCCCGGCGGGCGAGGCTGAGGTCGTGGATGGTCGCCATCAGCCGGCGCTCGCTGTCGACCAGCTTTTCCTGGTGCAGCTTGATCTGGGTGATGTCGGAGCCGACGGAGACCGTGCCGCCGTCCCGGGTCCTCAGTTCGTTGACCTGCAGCCAGCGGCCGTCGGAGAGCTGCCGCTCGAAGGTTGCGCCCCCTTGCGGCCCGTTGGTGTTGGCCAGCCGCCGTTCAGAGGCGAAGGCCAGCATGCGCTCTTCAAGCACGGCGCGCGCAGCGCCCGGCATGACGTCGCGGTCCGACAGGCCGTTGTCCTTCTGGTATTTGGAATTGCACATGATCAGGCGCTGGGCGGCATCCCACAGCACGAAGGATTCGTTGATGTTTTCGATCGCGGTCCGCAGGCGCAGGTCGGCCGCCTCCGAGCGCAGCGCCAGATGCCGCTGCTCGGTGACGTCGACGGCAATGCCGATCAGCTGGATCTCAGGCGCTTCCGGGTCGATCACCTGGGCCCTGGCGCGCATCCACACCCACTGGCCGTCGGCGTGACGCATCCGGAACACCTGGTCGATATGGTCGATCTCGCGCTCGACGATTTTGTTGGCCAGCTCGAACAGGTCGCCGTCCTCGGGGTGGATGATGTCGTCGACCTCGCCGAACGACAGCATCGAGTTGCAGGGCTCGTAGCCCAGCATGTCGTACATCGAGCGCGACCAGTACATCTTGCCGCGCACCATGTCCCAGTCCCACAGGCCGCAGCGACCGCGAACCAGCGCCATGTCGATGCGCTGATGGGCTTCGAGATAGATGCGGTCGGCTGTCTGGGCGCGCGATGCCTGGCCGAAATAGGCGTAGAGGATGATGATCAGCACGCCGGCTGTCAGCACAAACAGCGTGACGTTGAGCGAGACGGTCTTGCGCCAGTTGTCGAACACCGCTTCCTGCGGCACCAGCACGGCGGCGGCGTTCTTGCGGTCCCGGGTCAGGCTCACCGCCGCGTACCAGTCCTGGCCGCCGATGCTGACATCCATGACCCCGGCGCGGTCGCCGAACATGAACAGCGGCTGGCCGTCCAGCACCAGGCTGTCCAGCGATCGCCCTTGCCAGCCGGTCGACAGCGGCGACACGGCAATGATCTTGAAGGCGCTGTCGGTGATCACAAGCACATGGCTTCTGCCCATGGCGCCCTGGCGGCTCGTGCTTTCCAGAAGATCAATTGCACCGCTGGATGCCGCGGTCGGGTCGGCCGAGATTGCGTTCGCCATCTGGCCGGCGGCGAGACCTAGCACCGCCTTGCCGTCGCGCTCGGCCTCGTCGCGCTCGTTCATCAGCGACAGCACGCGCAGTGCGGCGATGACGATCAGGAAGATGATGATGAGAGCCGGTATCGAACGGCGCAGAAGGGGTTCGGCAGCCAGGAGCCGCCGGTAGGCTGGTTCAGCGATGAGCCGCGTATTGCCGGCGAGGCCGTCGCCTCGCGCCTTGCGCCGCTCAAAAGCCGTCCCTTCGGGCGCGCCCCACGCGTCCGCCTTGGCCATAAATGGCACTCCCCGAATTTCCGTACGCTTGACGATCCGGCAACACCGCACATCCGAATCGTCTGTAAAGAATCAAAGGTGATTCGCCTTGTCCAGAGGCGCGGCCGAAAAACATTAAAAATTGATTGAAATAACGCTGGAATCCCTCCCCTTGAGGGGAGGGTGGCCCGAAGGGACGGGTGGGGT